>CADBKS010000123.1:1757-10329 GCA_902795255.1 uncultured Chloroflexota bacterium | reverse complement strand
TCGGAAAACTGAATAAACATCAGAGCCCGCATATTTCCCTGATCTTCTATTCCGTGTTCTGGTTCGCCGCTTCGTTATATGCTTCTTACGGCAATATCAGCCATTTGTTTAATTTCATGGCAGTATTCTCAACCGCCACATATATTCTCGTATGTATCGCACATCTGAAAGACCGGGCTAAGGACGGCAATATCTTTGTTGATAAGATCGTGCCGGCAGCAGCGATCGCAATTATGGTTTATATGATCATCTCGTCGGATACGACCACGAAACTGGGCCTTGTTATTTATATCGCGGTGATCACCATAGCCGGTTTTATCTGGGATCATGCACGGAGCGGAAAAGTTCACTGATCAGAGCGGATCGGAAAGGAGAAAAATCCCATGAGTATGTCTCCGAAAGAGAGATTTTTAGCCGCGCTGGCTTTCGAACCGATCGACAGAAATGTCGTATATCCTCTTGATACGACCGCCTGGGTCCTGAAAGAAGAAAATCTGAGCCTTGACCAGCTTTATGCACTGGATGATGCGGGTGCCGAAATCGTTGTGAAACAGCATGACCGTCTCAAATCCGATGTTATCTGTGCCGGCAACGCCATATGGCAGGCGTGGACACATGCATTCGGCTGTTTTGCTGATTTTTCCGTACCCGGCGCAGCCGTTACGGTCAAAGAAGGCATCAAATCCGCTGAAGAGCTCCCGGATCTGACAAATGAACAGATCCGGGACAGGTTCCTTCAGGATCAGTATGTAGCCGCCGTACTGAAACAGATCCGGGAAATAAAAAGGATCAGCGGTGAAGAAAAGGTGATGTATACGGATTTGTCCGGTCCGCTGACCGCAGCAGGAACGCTGATCGGGCCGTCAAAAGTCATGAAGCTGATCGCAAAAAAGAAGCCCGAGCTCAATGACGTGCTGGATTTTTCCGTGCGCTGTATAGCAGTTCTCACCGATCTTTATTATGAAGCGGGCACGGATTTTGTTCAGTCATGCGATCCGGTAGGGAGCGGTGACATGATCTCGCTGCAGATGTATAAGGACATCGTTGTTCCGGCGTTCAATAAATATAAGGAGAATATGGAAAACAGGAGACCTTTCTTTATCCATATTTGCGGCAAAGCCGGCGACCGGAATGAAACGGTCCGGCAGCTCGGGGCTTCCGCATTCTCTGTTGACTGGATGGTGAACATGAAAGAAATGCTGGAAACTTCCGCTCATCAGATGGTGATGATCGGGAATATTTCTCCCATCGATCAGCTGCTGATGGGAACACCGGACAGCGTATATGCAAAAGCGGTTGAACTGCTTGAATATGCATATGGGAACAAAGGCGGGCTGATGCTGGCTACGGGTTGTGATCTCCCTGCCGGAAGTCCCATCGAAAATGTTCATGCCATGGTAAAAGCTGCGGAAGATTTTGCCGTGCAGCATAAATAAACGGAAAACGGGCATACCCTGTCATTTTTTTACATTTATCAGCCGGCAGCGATGCCGGCTTTTTCGATAAGAGCGTGAGGTCCGTATCAATGTGAGCTCATCCGGCGGGGGCCTTTACCGGTGTCTTTCAGCCCGGCTTTTTCATATATTTGCGGGTATGTTTTTTGCTGTTGGGTGCCGAGTGAGTTTCACCTGTTCCTGCTCTGCTTTCATCCGGGATCCCGGCATGGGACCTGATATCCGGGGCCGGATGGTTTCAGAAAGGGGAATTGTTCTTTAATTCGGATTATAATATGTACCATAGGGCCGCTTGTCTAAATACGCATACATATTCCAAAATCGGCGGCCTCCATTAATAAATCAGGAAAACAGCCATGGATGAGAATAATGAAAACCTCAGCAATGCAGAGCGCTTTATTATTGCCTTTGCCAAAATTGAAAAAACACTGAACCGGATCACGAAACGTCCGCAGTATGTTCCTTTCCGTCTGAACGCCCGTATCTCCGCGCGTTATGACCCGGCAGTAAAGAATCACCTCGAAGATATCTGTGCTTTTGCCGAACTACGGAATGCGATCGTGCATACCCGTGACGGAGAGTCCGAAATCGTCGCAGAGCCCTCCGATAAAATGACGAGTGATATTGAACGCATCGCGGATCTGCTGGACAGGGACCGGAATATTCTCCAGTTCGCCTCCTCTCCGGTCGTCGTCAGCAAGCCCAGCGATCCGATCGAGCTGCTTGAAAAGCGGATGGATGAAAAACTGATCGATAAAATGCCGCTTTATGATGACGGCAAATTCAGCGGTGTTGTGACCCTGCAGCAGATCCTTCGTTACGTCACCATGCACGGAAATGCCAACGGAACGGCAGCGGATGCCATGGCCGTTACAGAACCGGAAAAGGTTATCTTTCTGAACAGTCAGACCGATCTGCAGACGGTGGTCGAGCTCTTTGAACAAAACATCCGGGAAGGCAAACGCGCCCCGATGATGCTGGTCACCAAACACGGCCGGGAGGATGAGCCTCTTCTGGGTGTGCTGACGCTGTATGATTTGACGAAGATCGTTACTTATCTGGCGTAAGAGAGGCGGTCAAATGAATCTGTGGATCGATAACATCTGGGAAAGAGATCTCGATGTGCTGCTGATGGGGCTCTTTTCTTCCGACTCCTGTTTTCTGTCGCTGTTCCTCGGTGAGGATACCACCGGCGCGGAGGTCGTCTCCCTGAGCCTTGATACCCGGAAGAATTCTTCGCCCGAAGCGATCACCGTTATTGCCGAGCTTCGGAATCAAAAGATCGTGCTGCTGGTTTCAGATATGATCATGGATGTCCTCAAAGAGGGACGGGCAGAGCGATTCAGGGAAATCGGCAAACGGTACGTAACAGAAGGAAAAGCAGACCGGTACTGCTGCTGTGTTGTCAGCCCGAACAATTATATCGAAAAGAACCGTGAACTGCTGAATGACCTGGTTTGCGTTTCTTATGAAACGATCGCCGATTATGTGAAAGCGAACCCGTTCCTGAAATATATGTTTACCCGGGCGATCGAAGAGAGAAAGCGCACTTATTCGGAAAAGGCAAACCGGCAGGTCGTCAAATTCTGGTATCAGTATTACGACCATGTAAAGAAGATCTTCCCGGATCTCAGAATGAAGCGTTTTTCCGAAAAATCCGGTTTTCAGACGACGTCTGCGGTTTTTATGACCAATGTCCCGGGCGTTTCGATCTATCACAAAGCCGAAGACGGGGTGATTGATGTCATGGTGAAGCTCGGAAAGTTCGACTATAACGAGTTCAATAAGGCCTTGTCGCCTTATCTTTTCGAAGGAATGCGGATCCAGCAGTCAAAGTCGAACGCACTGGTCTGTATGGACGTCCCCGTGCTTAATTTCCGCGGGGATTTCGAAGAACAGATCCCCAATCTGGATAAGGCTCTTGAGGCTGTCGTTCAGATGCAGGAATTTATCAAGGAACTGGACTACGGCCGCTTCGAACAGATCATCCTGGGCGATTCATACGTCGCGCCGAATAACGGATAAAAACCCGGATCACCGGTCGTGTGCCGGTGATGCAAAATCCGGCCGGCATTTATCTATAAATTACAAAATATTATGGAAAGCAGGGCTCAGTCGGCCCTGCTTTTTTTTTATAAAAACACTGATCACCTGTTATATTTGTTATATTGAAAAAATACACATCATTATCTGCAGCATGAAATGCTGGGGAAAAATGCAAAACATGCTGAGAGCTTTGAATCCGGGAAAAAAGTCTGAGGCGGGTAAGTGCTGTAAGACAGCATGCTGTGACCTGGACGTACAGAGGCACGAAGAAACTGTTCGCAGCAGAAATCTGTATGACGGCTGCTGCTGACCGGCTGATTTCCGGTCTTTCAATAAACAGGGGGATAAAAATGCTTTATTTCTGCGAATTCGATAGTAAAAGAATCGGAGATTACGACGTTATTCTTCATGCAAGTGAAGATGAGATGAAGAAAATTCTTGTGCATTTTGATAAGTTATGGGCAGTACCGGATTGTTTTCCTTCAGAATACAATAAATTTAAGACTGACCTTTATTTGTTTTTCATAAACTCAAAAACACATGAAATTGTGCCGGTATGGAACATTAATTATGCTTACGGCCATTTGTTCAATGGTTATGGTCCGGTAGGTGAAGATCTTCCTGATTTTTCATTGGATCTTGATGATTATTCATTCAATTTACTTACGCCCTTGGATGAAGAGAAAATCAGGATACAAAATATTGATTTAAAAGACTGGCCTGCCAGGGCGCGGATCTTTCCTTACGGGAAAAGGTGACTCCCGCTAAATACGGGAAAGTTTCATTAATAGCCGTGGATATACAAATAAAACTGTTGGTCCTGACACAACGATTAGGGGCTCCCGGGACGACGGTGCGTGGCTCTTGCACCGCATCAGAAAAAAGTGGGCACAGTCCACCCCATACGGAGCAGGTTTTTCATTTCTGATTACCATGTGCATATCAAAGGAAAATCCCTTATAGACTAAAACATCAACAGATCTGATTCCTGATTGTAGTTTCAATTATCAAGGTGCGGCAGAAGGAAAGTGTTTATGAACAGAAATACAAATGAATGGAAGTGCCTTTATGATAAAAAGGGGGGTGTCCTTGTATATGAGGGCATTACGAAGAATGATAAGCCGTGCGGGGCAGGAGTGTCTTTTTTTTCGAACGGAAACATTTATCAGGAAGGGCTATTTGGTGTGAAGGGGTTTCTCCGCGGAAGGGAATATTATCCGGACGGAACGCTGCGCTTTGAAGGTGTTTATTCGCTGAATACAGGCTACGGGCCCAATTATCCCCGATACGGTTTCTTCCAAACGAGGGACAGTTCTTATACTTTCGAAGGGAAATTCCGTGTCAGCCGCAGCGGGCTCGGATATCCCAAAGTCACAGAACCGGTGAATTACGTTATCTTCCAGCCTAACCGTCCCGATGTTCCGCTGCTCATGTGGGCAGATGTAAGATTCGAAAAGGATCCGGATCATCCTGAACCGAACAGTTCGCAGGAAGGTAAAATATATACCTTTGAAGAATATCGTGATATGGTGGAAAAATCCTATCTGTCGTGTTTTTCGGAAAAACAGCAAGCTACAGCCAGGAAATTTTTTGCCACGGAAGAGGCACAGCGTGAAGTTAGGAGCCGATACAAGAAAGATATTGAGAAACTGAAAAACATCGAAATCACAGATACTGTATTTCAAAATGGCTGCGCGGACAGTACTGCATATTGCTTGTATCTTATGATGGAGTGAACGATCCCGGCTGCCGATCCAATAAAAAAGGATATTCCACTGTTACAGATGGTTCCCCGCGCAGGTCGAAGGGTTGTCCATCCTTTTGTAAATGTTGTCTTAATAAATTTGCAAAATTCTGACGGGGCCTGCTGGAAAAATCCGGCAGGCTCCTTTTTATGTTTAAAACGAAAAATATTTTCATTAAAATTCGTATAGTAATATACTGAATCTGCGGTTTTCAGATGGGGACCGCAGATCCAGCATCTTTGTTTTATTATTCCGGATTCAGATCCGTCATGCAGTCCAGACTTAACAGCAGTGTCGAGGTGTTATGCAGCAGAGCCGAGGCTGACGGAACCAGGATCCCGAAAGCTCCGAGAAGGATCAGCATTCCGTTGAAACCCATCACGAAGCGGTAGTTCCGGTCGATGCGTTTCATGAGCTTTTCGGAAAGTTTCCGAGTCAGAACCAGTTCCCTCAGATCCTCCGCGGCAATGACAATATCCGAAACCTCTCTCGCGATCGAAGCCCCGCTGCCGATGGCAATACCGATATCCGCACGGGACAGAGCCGGAGCGTCATTGATCCCGTCCCCCACCATTAGGACCGTATGGCCCTGACGCTGTTCTTCTTCGATGTAATCAGCCTTATCTTCCGGAAGAACTTCAGCGCGGAAATCATCCAGACCCAGCTGAGCCGCGATTGCCGAAGCGGTACTGCGGCTGTCACCTGTCAGCATGACGATCCTGCTGAAACCCGTCTCATGCAGGCGCCGGACCGCCTCTCCGGCTTCCGGACGCAGCGGATCAAGAATGCCGATTGCAGCGGACAATATGCCGCCGACAGCCATATACAGCCAGGAGTAACGTCCGTCCAATGCTTCAAATCGTTCCAGATCTTCCGGCGAAATCTGCACATGTTCATCATCGAATATGAAATGACGGCTGCCGATGATCACGCGTTCGCTGCCGATCCTGGTCGCGATCACGTGTGCAACGACGTATTCCACTTCGCTGTGCATCTCTTCATGATCCAGACCGCGTTCTTTTGCAGCCCGGACGACCGCGTTTGCCACGGAATGCGGGAAGTGTTCTTCCAGACAGGCCGCTGTCCGAAGCATTTCCGCCTCTTCATTCCCATTGAAGGGAACGACACAGGCAACAGTCGGACAGGCGTGCGTCAGGGGCCCGGTTTTGTCAAAAATCACGGTGTCCGCTTCGCTGAGTTTTTCCAGGAACTTTCCGCCTTTGACCGTGATCTTATGATTGCCGGCTTCCTTCATGGCTGAGAGCACACTGAGCGGCATGGACAGCTTCAGGGCGCAGGAAAAGTCTACCATCAGCATGGAAATGGCCCGGGTGGTGTTTCCGGTCAGCGCCAGTGTCAGCAGACTTCCGCCCAGACACCAGGGGACGAGTCTGTCCGCGAGGTCATAAGCGCGGTTTTCGGCTCCTGAATTCAGCCGTTCCGACTCTTCGATCATGCGGATGATTCGGTCATAACGGTTTTCTCCGGCTCCACCGGTCACACGGATGATGCAGTTGCCTTCCTCTACGACACTGCCCGCATAGACGGCAGCTCCCGGCCGTTTCGCGGCGGGGACTGATTCGCCCGTGAGCGATGCCTGGTTGAGCATGACTTCGCCCTTTTCAAGGATCCCGTCCAGCGGGAGCACATGTCCGGTGTGGACAACGATCAGGTCATTCGGTTTGATCTCATCGATCGGAGCGAGGTTTTGTGAACCGTCTTCCGTGATTTTCCAGACCTGATCGATCTGCAGGGACATGCTCTTCGCCAGATCGGCGACGGATTTTTTATGCGTCCATTCGTCCAGCGTCTCACCGATCCCCAGCAGGAAAACCACGGAACCGGCTGTCGAAAAGTCTCCCGTAAGCATAGAAACACCCAGCGAGATACCGTCCAGGACATCGACCGTGAGCTTTCCCCTGATCAGGGTTTTGGCAGCTTTCCAGACACGCGGGAGGACCTGATACGCGGTAACTGCCAGACGCAGCGGGTCCGGAAGAAAAGCGACGCGCAGGAAATGAGATACGACCTGAGAGATCAGCTTCTCTTTGTAGTGACGGTTCATTTCCCGTGAACTGCCCGATCCGCTCTGAACAGACAGGACAGCGGACTTGTAGGAAAATGAGGCGAGCTTTCGGTAAAGGGTTTCCCTTTCGCCATGAAAATGAATGGTGACGCCGCAGATTCGCTCATGCACGGTCACCTGATCTACATCCGGAAGAGCAAGCAGCCAGGTTTCCAGCAGGTCAGCCTGTTCAATGCTCATGCTGTGCTGCATGGCACGAAGGCGGACCCTGCCTTTGCTTTCATGCATTATCTGGAATTTCATCTTCTGCTTCCGGTGCGTCTTTGATTACTTTTTCCTTTTCTTCAGCGGCCCTGGCCTCATTGATGGCCTTCGCGTCAGCCAGAATATCCGAGCAGTTTTCCTGGATCGTTTCAACATCGCGTACGATCTGATCTTTGCAGCGCAGCACGGCAGCGGTGACATGCGTATAGACTGTCTTCGCGTCTCTGCTTCCGAGGATCTTTAAACCGGCAGTGCCAAACAGGGCGCCGCCTAAAAACATTGCGACTTTTCCGTGAATCATAATGATCTTCTGCCTCTTTTGTAAAAGAATCAAGTTAGTTAAATTAAACTAACTTGATTCTTATTATAACATCACTCACGAAATTTCATAAATACAGGCGGAAAAACTGCCAAAAGGTGAAGCCGTGATTTTTCCGTCAATGCCACCGGCAGCAAAAATCCCGATATATCCGGCAATGAGGAGGCCCGGGATGAGCCATCCCGGCAAACGTTTGAATGGCATGGGCAGCCGATCGACTCCGGGGGGGGCATTTTTTCCGGAAATCTTCGGGAAATTATTTCAGCCGCAGCCCTGCCGGCATGGTTGCGGTGACGCTCCGGATCCCCCGAAATAATAAAAAACAGCCGGCAATTTCCGGTCAAATCGTGACCTTCGTTTCGCCTTCTCCGCCCGGTAATGCACTTGATCGAACGGGGTAGGAGTTCATGATCGTCAGCCTTTTCAGAATAAAGTGCAGATCCATGCCGCAAGGGCGGATACCGCGGGAAATATGATAAACAGTTTCAGCAGCTGGCTCTTCAGGTTATACCCATACTTTCTGTCATTGTATACTTCAGATACTTCAGGGTAGTAATACTGGAAAAAGCGGAACCTGCAAAGGATAAACCAGTCAAAGGAGATCATGTCATAGGCTTTATAGATCGTAAGGATCGTTACAAAGCGCAGGAAGAATTCCCGGAATGTATAACCGCTTCTGAAGCCGTCCCAAACCGAGACCACTGCGGCACCCAGGATC
>CADBKS010000123.1:0-1737 GCA_902795255.1 uncultured Chloroflexota bacterium | reverse complement strand
TCAGTACCCATCCCATGGCTCTGGCTCCATGGAACAGTTCTTTGTTTCTTGGTTTTAAGACTGCCAGAGCCTCTTTCGGGGCAGAAGAGAAAAACTTTTCCTCCTGTACGAAAGTGACCCCTGATACCAGCATGAGTGTTATTGCTCCGCAAACAACGATTGCCGGAAAAATTGTCAGAAGCATAATGTATTCCTCCTTTGTATTGTTATTTCTGCTCTTCCGTCTGATTCATTACTGTATCAGTCAGTTCCGCATATTCTTCCATAACGGGCTTTTGCTGTTCCCTGGCAGTCCGTGAATAACCGGGAGCGCCGGTTCCGGTTTCGGCTGATCGTGATATAGTTTTTTGAATCTCTGTACCTTCTCTTTTTTTCATAAAAACTCCGGTGATCCGCAGCGGCTGCGTTATAAAGGGCGCATCCTCCGGTTTTTCAGGCTGCCCGCTTCGCAATCGCTGTATCTGCTGAATTTACGCGGCTTGAAAACGCAGCAAAGGTTTTCTCATCCGGCAGTGTCCTGAGCAGTCCGCCGAATACCAGTGCATTCCCGAAGCTCAGGAACATCGTCCCGATCCCCGCTCCCGGAGCGGTGTGGGGACCGACTGCCGCGGAGATCAGAAAAGCCGGGATGGCGCCGGTAAAGATATTGAACCATTTCGCGCAGGGCGGATATGGGGTCTTTCCTTCAGCGAAGGCTTTAAACTGCACGGTGATCATGGGCACCCAGAACAGGATCAGGCAGATCCAGAGCGGTACGCAGAATCCGTAAATCATCACATTTGCTGCTTTCGCTGCAATTTCCGGGTCGAGCCTCAGAAAGTTTTTGTAAGCGTAATTCATAAGCCCGACATTCATGTGGCAGCCAATGGGGGCAAGCCAGATATATCCGAAGATGCCGGCCCGGAAAATGTGCGCGTTTTTCGGAGCCGCGTCCGCCATCAGACGATAGACTGCGAAGTAAGCCAGTCCTTCCAGGAATAACCCGAAAGCGCCGAGCAGTCCGCCCCAGATGAGCTGGCTGTCGGAAAGGTGCATTGCATTCGCCATCAGTCTTTCAGCCGGGCCGGACGCTTCCATTTCCTCTCCGAATCCCAGCAGGAAATCACCCGCGCCTGTCATGACGGAGGCGATCAGGCCGATGATCAACAGTTTCCGGATCCTTTTTCTGTCAAGATTATGGTCAATTCCGATCGTATTCATTTCAGTCCCCTCCATTGCGGATCAATTTGATTTGCCGCAGCGCATTATCCGCATTATCTTCTGTACTGCCTCTTCGGATCCCGTTGTCAGTTCCTGCGCTGTGTCTGCCTGAAGGCAGCAGACGGGTTTGCTCCGCCGGTTCTCAATAGGTTAGATATATATAACTATTTGGTATTTTACTCCTGATCGATCGAAATGTGAAATAAAACAAATAAATAATGAACCGGCAGGCCGGAGTTTCGATGCAGCCTTTTTCGGGAATTCGATATAATAAATAGAGGGTTTTACCGAAAGAAGAGCGTGCAGAGATATTTCAGCGGCCGGCAGGCTGTTCGCCGAAACGGCTCGGGAGCTGTTGGAATTCATGAGGCTCATGACCGTGCTGCCGAAGAACCCTGATCTTATCTTTCCGCATAACAAAGGACCGTGTATGATGGAAAAATCGCCGAAACAGCCGGGCATCAGCCCCGAAAACATTCCATGGAATCAATATCCCCGGCCGCAGCGGGCTCGGATATCCCAAAGTCACAGAACCGG
>CADBKS010000122.1 GCA_902795255.1 uncultured Chloroflexota bacterium | reverse complement strand
GCCGGGGGCACGGGCAGGCTAAAGCCGCCCGTTGCCCCCGGCACCCCCATTATTATGTCAGGGTAGACAGACTTACTTTTCCGGTATGGCGATAAGGCGAACCCACCGGTATAGTTGCGGACTTATTTCAACTGAATCTCTTCGGCTCTGCCTGCTCAGCAGGTGGTTTCTCACTGATACAAAAAAATCCATTAAATACCGGCACCGCCCGGGGACCGGTATTTAATGGAATATTCCGATTTCAAGCTGTTTTATTTCCGTTTTTTACGCTTTTCGCGCAGTTTTTTCCGCGTTTCAGGCGGCGGAACATTTTTCCCGGCCGGATGCGGCGCCGCGGCCGAACCGATAAAACGCGTCCGCCGCAGATCCTCTGCGGCAGTCCCATCCTTCAGCAGCCCTGCCTGTTCGGCCTCACCGCGTGCGGGCAGAGTGCGTTCTTCCGTCCGGAGATCCGCCATGCCCCGCACATCCGCGATATCGATACGCGCGGAGAGCTCACGGCGGGCCGCGGCCTTCCGGACCGGCAGTGCAGCCGGTTTCCGCAGCGGTTCGGGCCGTTCAACACGGACCGGCGCTTCCGCATTGGGTCTGCGGATCCGGACCGCACCGGCTTCGATCAGCTGATCGGCGCTGATCTTTCCCGAACGGATCGCTTCGACCCGCTCTCCGGTCGCAGTCAGCCGTTCCGCCAGCACATACCAGCGGATCAGCATCTCAGGCTCGGTGACCGGAACAGGAGTCTGCGCCCGCTCCTCCAGTAACGCTGCGCGGCATTTCCGGAAGTTGAAAGAAAGCATCCCGTACAGCTTTTTGACCGACAGATCTGTCAGGGAAGGGAAAGTAAAACCCTTCCGCTCCAGAACGGCCCGTGTCACACAGCAGCTGCCGAGTTCCCGCAGCAGCTTTTCCAGGCTGCGGCAGGCAACGGAATAATAAGCGGAATGGCGGTTCGCGACCTGCGTGGCGTAAAACATATCCTCCGCCTCTTCCAGCAGGGCCGCGGTGATCTCCTCAAAACTGAGCGGATCCGTACTGAAAGAATCCGCAGGCTCGAAAGGCATCTGATCCGGACCGGCCAGTTCACCCTCCGGATCCCGGTAAAAACCGGGGAACTCCGGATCCGGACGGAATTCGGCCGTTTTCTTCATCTCCTCAATTTTCTCCATGGTTCGGATCAGTTTTTCGTTCATCACAAGTGCTCCGCAAAAAGCCTCAAACCGGGACAACCCCGGCATCACCGCAGCGCCGTCCCGCACATCTGTTAAAAAGTTTACGCCGCAAAAAACAAAAAATAAACCGGCAACATTGCCCGTTGACTTTTCCCAAAAAATGTGGTAAAGGACGCACCTAGTAAGTGCATCTCCCCACTAAAATAAAAACTGCAAAAGGCAAATCACATCGGTTAATTTTAGGGATTTTTACTCGTTTCAGATAGCCAAAAGGCATAATTCTAAAGAATGTGATTGTATCAGAACCGACTAGGCTATATCAGTTGTTTTCCTTCGATTCACTCTCTCATTCCATGCTGTTATTACTATAATTCCCGTTTTGCGCAATACCTGCAAACAAGTATTACCGTAATTGTTCATTCATAAATAAAGAGAATAATCCTGGTAACACAGCAAGGGCCTTTTTTGTTCAAAATCCCATGTATGCGTTGAATCCCCGCCGCAAAGGAAACGATCAGGGCATTCCATGCATTTGGAACAATCAGCAGTACGATCTCGTCTGAATGTCTGAAAACGATCATACCAAACGTCCATAAAATTGTCTCTTTTGATATTTCCCTGCACTAATTCCTGTCTGTTCTCGATATCCAGACATCCGCAGATATCCCCGTTACAACGAATGCTGGCAGTCAAAATCCCCGCTCCGCAGAGAAAGTAGTGATCACGTACCATTCGCTCTTGTTCAACACCCAGATAATGTGAACATCCGAAAGTAACTTTCATGGGACAGTTTTGGTCAAACCGTTTGTTCCTTATATATTTGATCAAAGCAGCAAACTGTTCGGGATGCAGTAAAAGGCCATCTGATTCACATGCCCGTCCGATAGGTTCCACGTTGATAGGCCGCCAGTTGGTGATTTCTATTTCGCAGAGCATATCATACAAAGGTTCCAGATCTTCAAAGTTTTCCTGATGCACTACAGTCGTTACCTGCGGTTCAAACCCTGCGTTCCGGAGACACTGCAATCCGCGCAGAGCACGGCGCCAGGCGCCTTTTTGCCGGCGAAGCGAATCATGCGCCGTCTCCATTCCATCAAGGCTTACAGACACAGTGGACATACCTGCCTGTCTAAGCTTTCCGGCACACTCCTCATCGATTAGTGTAGCATTGGTCGTCATACCCCAGAAGAATCCCATAGAACACACACATCTGGCAATTTCGAAAAAAGCCGGATGAAGCAATGGTTCTCCCCCGGTCAGACAAATCATGGGTTTTTCCTGCCTTATAGAATTGAGGGTCGCCTCAATATCTCTAATTGTCAGCGACTGACCTACAGAGGAACAGTTGCTGCCACAGTGTCTGCAGCGGAGATTGCAGCGGTTTGTTAATTCAAAGAAAAGCCATCGCAAATGCGGCTCTATCCGCAGCCCGTCTCTGTGCCGGGCAAGATGCTCAAGCTGGGAACGCTTTAATTCCCTTATATCTACAGCCATTTTTCTTCACTTTGGATTGGTGCGGAGTTTCCGCACTTCGGACACCATTTTTCACTATCATCCATCAATACGGTCTCCCATGAATAACCACAATTCGCACATTTATGAACTCTTGTCATAGGCGGCGGACCATAAATTTCCTCGAAATACTCTTCGATGTAGTCCGGTTTTCCCATTGGCGCTCCGCAATACCGGCAGTATTTGTCCCCCTCAATATATGTATTCTTGCAGTTTGCACAAACCTTAATCATTCGTTCGCTCATATTATTATCTGACTCTTGAATAAGATTAGGATATGGATTCTTACATGTAAAAAAGAATTGCTGCTGATTTGTCATTTGATTTAGTTGATTAGATTGTATATTCCTATTAGAAATTTCATCTAAATAGCCACCACCATCTGCTGGCTGTAAATTCCCAGTTGCAATCTGTATAATATCAATGAGCCACAGAATTCCAAAACATCCTACTGTAAACAGTTTTAAGAGACCTATTCCAATATAGCCAAGGTAAAATCGGTCAATTCCCAATTCTCCTGCAAAGATTGATAAAATAAGTGCAGTTGTTTTATTTTTCATAGCAATTCCTTTTTTCTATATTTGTTTATCATTTCTTTATAGAGGTTGCCGCTTCTTCCTTGGTCGGATAAAGCCGATTCTCACGTAATGGAGATTCATTGAGGCATCAAAGGTGGAGTAATTTGAAAAAACCTTGTAAAAGCTTGGCTTAGATCATCAGAAGTTTAGCAGATATATTGAAGTGGTAGCCGAATCAAGGACGCCATCGCCTAAATGGAGTTCTCCTTCTTTTCCACACTCATATTAGATCCTTTTCATCTTTTTCTTAATCTGCTTCCTCAACGAGAATACATATTTGCTATTTTAGCACACTCTCACATCGATGTTTGTCACCTATAAGTAACAAATCAGAATCCAGATTTGTGATTTTCAACTCGTTTTCATTCATGAGTTAAAAGAGACGGTTCTTCTCGACTCATTTTAAGCTGCGTGAATTCCAAATATATATAATGTCAGGGAAAAACATGCGGAATATCACGGCGATGGCCCCTGTCTTTTCTGCTGATGAATATATCGATCCGACTTGAGGGCAACATTATGTATTTACCGCTTAGAAGTATGCCGATCAGCAGTTTGTATTTATCCCGAAATTTCAATTCAACATGGCAGCATTCAACTTCAGTGATCAAGCCCTCCGGAAGCATGATGCTGACAAAATGCTTCACCAACTGATAATGCATCTCCCGGCCGAACGCATCCTCTGATATCAGCATACGGGAGTTCCGAAGCGGGGGATCATAGCCGCACGAACCGGGCGCCGGAACCGGTTCGCGGGGGGCTTCTCTGTTGAGTCAGATCGGCCTGTTCCGCTGACTCACTTCAGAGTCAGAGAAAACAGGCCGTCCCGACTCAGGCGCCCGGTCTCTTTTCCAGGAACCGGCGGATGTACGGTTTGAGGTAATGCTCTGCGAGCGGGAGCATCCTTTCGGCTTTATCAAAGATCGGGCCGAGCCCATCGGCGGCGCCTAGGTCCTGATCACTAAGGATGCCGATCACATTCCCAAAAAGGTCCGTGTCCTCCGTCCCCTCCGCAATCATCCGCAGAGCTTTCAGTTCACACGGTCCCACTGTCTCGGGGACACAGTCCACGAACCGCTTCTGCCACAGAACGGATTTTTTCGGCAGCTCCCGATACAGCTGCTCCCAGTCCCCGTCGGTAAAATTTTCCAGGAACTCAGCCGTGTAATCGCCGGCGTAACAGGACCATGCTTCTTCCGTCATCTGGTCCTCATATTCATGGCTTTCGATGTTGTAATTCAGATTCTCGTAATTTTCCGCCATCATTTTCGTTCTCCGAAATCCTCATTATGAGAGAGAAATAAAAGGATGATCACTAAGCTTCTTCCCACAAACAGGCCAAAATCGAAAATGTTCCTCTTATGGGAATGATCTACATCATTGTGAGCAAGTATCAACTGTATCGCTTTTGTAATTTTGTATCCAAGTTAGACGCTCGTATTTAGCTCTTTGAGAGATATGTCAGCACGGTATTTTTGAAGCTCGTCCCGATTTGTTTTTTTCTTTGTGCTGATTCCATACTCGGGCTTGCTTTTTAAACCCTCATAATCTCGTGATGTGAAAAGTGAACCATCAGGCCGTTTGAACACTGTAGACGGAAATACATAGCAATCGGGCAGTTCTCCGTCAATAAAACGAATATAGCAAACGAGGTGATGTTCATCGAGATCGATTTTGTCTTTTCTTATGAAAACATAATTATCATTTCGTACTGATTTGACCTGAACTTCATAAAATACACCGGTTTGGCTTTTGGCAATAAAATCAATACCGTGATCATCGACCTCAGATGTATAAACATCGAAACCATATGATGTGAACTCCATCTTGGCATAATACTCAGCGTATCTGCCCAATTGCATCGATGATAATTCGCTCCAACTTGTTCTCGGCATGATATGTTCGGTTCCTCATCTGCGTAGCATTTCTTCAATATAATTTATTTAAAACAAACAAGTTTATTTTATAATATCAGTCTCATACTCAACGAAAATATATTTGCTATTTTAGCACACCCCACTCCGATGACTGTCACCTATTAGTAATAAATCAGGATCCGGACTTGTGATTTTCACCACGTTTTCATTCATGAGTCAAAGGGGACGGTTCTTTTTGACTCATTTTTTTCATTCAACGTCCAGAGAGCAGTTTCCCCTGCGGTGCAGGGTTTCCGCCAGGAGCATATCAAGATAAGCTCTTCTCGGGGAATAACATATAAGCAGACCCGTGATCCGGATTTCAGGTTTCCGTAGTTATAATTCAGCTTATGAGTATGGAATTATTATTTATGCTGATCGGAGATTTTCTCCTTGTTTTTGTCATGGGCTTTTACGCGGGCGTCGGCATCTGGGAATCCGGGACGGTCCGCCACATTCTCTGCATGATCCTGCCGGCGGCGGTGCTCTGGTTCATCCTGGCTGCGGCCTTCAGGCTGTACAGCGCTTTTCCGAAGGATATCCGGCCGGTCCCGCTGAAGGAGCTTCCGAAACTGATCGACCGGCTGATCGCCTGGCAGAAGCCGTGGAAGCTGCTGGCCGTATGGGGGATCACCGCCGTATTTGCCTGTCTCTGGCAGGCCTTCTACTGGCGGCACATCCTGCATTCGCAGTCCTATTTTTACCGTTTCGGGCTCGGGACCCTCATCTGGTACCTGACCTCCTACGCGGTCTTCTTCGCGGTTTGGCGCCTGATCTGGACCAACCTCACCGCGCTGGTTTACTGGACGAAAGAAGTCAAAGCGCTCCGCATCCTTCTCATTGCAATCGCAGGGGCGATCGTGCTCTATTTCGCAGCCGCACTGGCCATCAACCTCCGCTACCGCCCGCTGAAATACAACGTTGACAACGTTCCCGCGGACGCCCCGCGCACCGCGCTGGTTTTCGGGGCGGGGATCTATCTGAACGGGGCTCCTTCCGCGGTTCTGGTGGACCGGGTCGCGACGGCTGTCGAACTCTATCAGAAAGGCGTGATCGATGAAATGATCATGAGCGGGGACAACTCCGACGGCAGCCGGAATGAAGTCGACGCCATGGTCAAACTGGCAGCCGATGCCGGCGTCCCGGAGAGCGCCATTCTGGCCGACAACGCCGGGATCCACACTGCCGAAAGCTGCTGGAACGCCAAAAACATCTTCGGGAAGGACGAAGTGATCTTCGTCTCCCAGGACTTCCACGCAGTCCGCATCCTGATGACCGCCCAAAGCTACGGGCTCCGCGGCATCGCCGTCGGCGCTGACCGCCGGATCTACAACATCTTCTCCTGGGCCACCTGGTACCTTCTCGACTGGGCCAGACTGCCGATCTACTACATCCACTACAGACAGTGAGCAGTAAGTAATTTACGCTGCTGATCAATAGCGTCAGACTCACTGGGTGCAATTGGATCAGGCGGTTTTCAGCTTGGAAAGTCCGGCAAAAAAAAGCAAAGCCTTCGCCATCCGTATGATCAGACTGTGAATAATAATTTGTAAGATGAAAATCCTGCCCAAACAAATCCTGAAAAGCGGAACAAGTATGGGAGCCGATACGGCAGAAGCAGCATATGATGCTTTCAGCAAAAAGGCGTTTCCGGCGAAAGCATCTGTCGCATTGAAAGAGTGCTCTGAAACTCAATAACGGCCGGAATTGCTTCATGAAGCAGACGATATTGACAGAAAAGCTTCTGTAAAGTATAAGCAGCGACTGCATGGAACTGATACGGGCCTCGCCGCCGCTGCAAAAACGATAAAAATGAACTTCAATGAATCAGACAGGGATCCACTGTTCACTGCATGTACCACAAAAGCCGTGAGGACAGTTACCGGTGCTGCGTGTAGCGTCACCGCTTCTGTTCATCATTCATCATTCACTGCGTGAAGCGCCCCCGATCGGCAGAATTTCCGGCAGTTTAATGACGGCCCGGAGCAAGGCCGCGACCGGGAAGAATATTCGCGGAATCAGAGCCCCAGCAGGCGCAGCGCAGTCTTCGTCACTTCCAGGATGCTCTGTGTTTCCGGAGCCGGCTGCGGTTCGGACACCGCGAAGAACACACGGTAATCCGGATAATCTGTCGGATAACCATGCGTCGCTTTTTCATCATTGGTGGCTTTGAAATAATAACCTGGCTTCGCACAGATTCCGAAAGCGGCTTTTCCGGCATACCCGGACTCTTCCATCTCCGCATCCGTCAGCAGCCGTTCGACGGCAGGATCCGCGAGCGCCGCGTCCCGCACCAGACTGACCAGGTCTTCATCCAGTGTCCGGTTGAAAAGGAATGAACTGCCGTCGCAGTTCTGGAATACCGCCCGCTCATCCGTCACTGTGCCGTTCTCATGATAAGTGAGGTAACCGAACATCTCGAGGATGCGGTTCGGATCCACCGCCGTATGCACATTCAGCTGGGCATGATCCGAAAATACGATCACCGCGGTATCCGGGCCGGAAGCATCCGCCAGAGCACCCAGATTCGTGTCCATTTCCCGCAGAGCAGTCATCGTCTGTTCGGAACCGCGGCCGAATGCATGGCAGAGGGAGTCATATGCCGTCAGGTGCATCAGCATCAGGTCCGGATGAATAATATGGATCGCGTCCAGCATGGAAGCGGCAGCAAAACGGTCCCGTTCCGGCTGTTCAATGCCGCGCAGCAGCTTCCGGTGCAGGATATAGGAAATGATCTGGGGGATCTTCGATCCGCAGCGGAGATTGGCGATCACCTGGGTTTCCCCTTCGCGCGCCATGATCTCCGGAACATTCCAGCAGATGCCCTTCGCGCAGGCAGTCACAGGCCACATCACCGCGGCTGTCTTCAGACCCTTCTTCGCAGCCTTCTGCCAGATCGGTTCCTGCTGCAGCAGACGGCTGTCATAGTTCCACCAGGGTTTCACACGCTCCGGCTGCAGCATCACATTGGAGATCAGCCCGTGCTTTCCGGGAACGGTGCCGGTCGCGATCGACGCGTGCACCGGATAGGTGTTGGAAATAAAGACCGTCTTCAGATCCGGAAAGACCCGTCCGCCCGCAAAGATCCGCTTAAAGTTCGGCAGTTCCCGCAAAACAGACAATTCATCCGACCCGACCGCGTCAAAACTGACCAGCAGCAGTTTTTTTCCCATATTCCGTCTCCGTTTCTATCCACCCCGGCAATCCGGGCCCGGCATATGATCAAAAAACGGGCTCTTTTCCGAAACCGCCCGCTTTTCGTTGATCTGTAAGATCTTATTCGTTCTGCAGCTTTTCGATCAGTTCGAGCATTGCCTCAACCGTGTTGAAGTTTGCGGGTTCCAGGTCATCGACATCGATCTCAATATCATAGGCATCATTCAGCTCTCCGACGATCGAAATGATGTCGAACGAGTCGAGGATCCCTTCATCAATAAGCTTCTTTTCATTGGCGAAATCGACATCCGGGCGGATGCTTTTCAGGATATTCAGTAATTTTTCCATTTTATGATCTCCTCATCCATAAGTTCACTTTGCCGCGCGGTC
>CADBKS010000121.1 GCA_902795255.1 uncultured Chloroflexota bacterium | reverse complement strand
GCTGGACCCGGCCGGTTTCATCAAGGACCGCAGCACCGAAGCGGCGCGGATCCTCGGTATACTGGCACCAGGCAAGGCCGTCGCGGGTCTCATCCTTCAGGCAGGAGAGGTCCACATGGATCAGCGTATCGGCAAAGGTCATGATCATGGGGCTGTCGATCAGGTCCTTCGCGCAGTAGACCGCGTGAGACTGGCCCTTCATCACTTCCTGAAGCACATACTTGCAGTTCAGGTCCGGATAATTGGCGTCCATATGATCCTTGATGGCCCAGCCGTTCGGGGAGATCACAAAGATATATTCCGGAGAAAAGTCCTTTTCGAGATCCTTAAACTCATCCAGCAGATAGTCCAGGGAAGTTTTCCCGGCGATCGCAACCAGCGGTTTCGGTTTGGACCAGGTCAGCGGGCGGAGACGGGAGCCGTACCCGGCGCAGAGAATTACGATTTGAATTTTCGGCTTCATTTCAAAACCTCACATACTTACAGATTTGCTTCTATTTTACTATAAAACCGGATATCCGGCCCCCGTGATCCCGGAACACAGTTTCAAAAGCCACATTCGTACATATCGTGTTCATTAGAACATATGAATTCAGACCCCGTGATATACTTCAGGAAAAGATCCAACAGATCCGGAGTGCATTTGAAATGGAAGAGAAATTCACACGCCACATCCCCCAACTGGATATCCGGGGTTTTGAGGATATTTCATTTGAACACGCGCTGTCCGTTTCGAATGAAGGCTCCGCGGAATATGACAGCTCTGTCTGGCTGTTCGTCCCGAATCATTACACCGAATACCGCTATATCCTCGGCACCCGGGGACGCTCCCCGCTGATCTGTATCGGCATCAACCCGTCCACTGCCAGGCCGAACCGGCTGGACCCGACCCTGAAAAGCACGGAAAGGATCGCCCTTGCCAACGGATATGATTCATTTCTGATGTTCAACATCTGCGCCCAGCGGGCAACCTCCCCGAATGATATGGATCCGTATTTCAATGAAGCGCTGCACCGGGAGAACCTGAAGGCCTTCGAATATCTGCTGGAACTTTCCGTCCGGCCCCGCATCTGGGCCGCGTGGGGAACGCTCATCACCAAACGTCCCTACCTAGTCCACTGCCTTGCAGAGATCGCGGCAGCAGCGGAAGCCCGCGGTTCGGAATGGTTCTGTGCCGGGAAGCTCTCAAAAGAAGGCCACCCGCACCATCCCCTCTATCTCCGGAAGGATGAACCGCTCCGCCCCTTTGACCTGCCCGGTTATCTGGAAAAATTTCCGGATAACGGTTTCCCGCCGCGCACCGGTTTTCTGCCGGATCCGCAGGACCGGACGGCAAAGATTGCATTATAATGGAGTCATACTTATCGGCGGATACCTTCCGCCGATAAGCGAAGGTATCCGCCGTTATATACGGCTGAGTCTCAACAAGGGCTGCGGAGATACAAATTAATCCGTCCGGCCTGACACAATTACCGGGGGTGCCGGGGGCAGCGGGCGGCTTAATCGGCCCGTGCCCCCGGCTATCAAAACAAAGCGCGGCAAATAACTTATGCAAACACACGAGCAGTCGGGCCGCGCCTTGCAGCGCAGCTCCTGCTCCGCATCTTAAAGGGCGTGGGCGCAGCCCACACCATACGGAGCAGGTTACTCACTTTTGATTGCCATGCACCTATCAAAGTGAACTCTTATAGCCGAAAAGGAGCAAAAACTATGTCCACACCTCACAACAGCGCACAACCGGGCGAGATCGCAAAGACTGTCCTGATGCCGGGCGATCCGCTGCGCGCAAAATTCATTGCCGAGCACTTTCTGGAGAACCCGAAGCTTGTCAACAAAGTCCGGAACATGTTCGCATACACCGGCACCTATGAAGGCAGAGAAGTCACCGTCATGGGCAGCGGGATGGGCATGCCTTCCATCGGGATATATTCCTATGAACTTTACAATTTTTACGATGTAGACCAGATCATCCGCATCGGTTCCGCCGGTGCTTTGGCGGATGGACTGGACCTTTTCGACATCGTGATCGGGCAGGCGGCAGCCACCAACTCCAACTACTACAAAGCCTTCGATGTGCCGGGCACCCCGGCGTTATGCGCCGACTTCGGGCTGATCGAAAAATCCGTCGCCTATGCCCGTGCCCATGACCTGCGATACCGCGTCGGTCCGATCCTCAGCAGCGATAACTTCTACGGCACCGGCGAAGCCCAGAAGCAATGGAAGAAATTCGGGATCCTTGCCGTCGAAATGGAAGCGGCCGCCCTTTACACCAACGCGGTCTTAGCCGGCAAGAAGGCCCTGGCCATCTGCACGATCTCCGATATCATCTCCGGCGAAAACCCGCGGGAAACAACAGCTGAGGAACGCGAGACCAGCTTTACGGATATGATGAAGCTGGCGCTTTCCCTGGCATAGCCCCGGGAACGTACCGCATGCAGAAAGGGAAGGCCGGCCCGTGCCTTCCCTGTTTTTTTGCGGATCCTTCTTTTATTCGCTTTTTGGCGTATAATTTTAGTCCTGAGAAGAATAATTATTGTCAGAGGAAAAGAATGAGCGAAGCCTGCAACCATGATTGTTCAAACTGCAGCAAAAACTGCAGCGACCGGGATAAACCCCAGAGCCTTCTCGTTGAACAGAATGCCGAATCCGATATCAAAAAGGTGATCGGCGTCGTCAGCGGCAAGGGCGGCGTCGGGAAATCCCTGGTCACCTCCCTGCTGGCCTGCGCCATGCGCAGCAAACTGAAACAGGTCGCCCTGATGGACGCGGACGTCACCGGGCCTTCCATCCCGAAGATGTTCGGTATTCATCAGCGCGCAGTCGCCGATGAGAGTTACATGTACCCGGTCAACAGCCGCTACGGAATCAAGGTGATGTCCCTGAACCTGCTGGTCGAAAAAGAGACTGACCCGGTCATCTGGCGCGGCCCCATCATCGGCGGACTGATCCAGCAGTTCTGGAAGGACGTCAAGTGGGGGAACATTGACTATATGTTCATCGATATGCCCCCGGGAACCGGTGATGTGCCGCTGACCGTTTTCCAGTCCATCAAGCTGGACGGCATCATCATCACCGCCACACCGCAGGAACTGGTTTCCATGATCGTCGCCAAAGCCGTTAACATGGCGAAGATGATGAACGTGCCGATCCTGGGTGTCGTTGAAAACATGAGCTACCTGCGCTGCCCGCACTGCGGTGAAGAGATCGCGGTATTCGGTCCCAGCCACACGGCTGAAGCCGCCGCGGAATTCGGACTGCCGCTGCTGGACCGCATCCCGATGGATCCGAAGATCTCCGCCCTCAGCGACGCGGGGCAGATCGAAGACGCGGACACTTCCGTCCTCGCAAACACGATCGATACGATCCTGAATCTCTAATTCGGGATCCGGAATTTGAAAAACAAACACGGACAGAATTGATCTGTCCGTGTTTGTTTTAATTTTTTTCAGGCGGAGCCACGGCAGAGTGGGCGGGAAAGATTATAATTGTCCCGTAATTTCGGATAAAACAAAGGCATGATCATGATCGGGATCGGAACACTCATCAACACAGCAGCCATCGCGGCCGCGGGACTCGTCGGACATCTTTTCGGCAAGAACTTTACGGAAGAAAAACAGCAGTCGCTCGCGCGCGTCTGCGGGATCAGCGTGCTCTTTATCGGCATCGCGGGTGCAATGGAAGGGATGCTCGGCATTGAAGGCGGGGCCGTCAAAAGCGGAAAGTCCATGTATATCGTGCTCTGCCTGGTGCTCGGGACGGTCATCGGAGAACTGCTGGACATCGAGGGACTGTTCGAACGTTTCGGGGAATGGCTGAAGATCAAAACCGGGAACGCGAAAGACCGGCGGTTTGTGGAAGCTTTTGTTTCCGCGTCACTGACGGTCTGCATCGGGGCCATGGCGATCGTCGGCTCGATCCGGGACGGGATCCTGGGGGATTATTCGACCCTGGCCGTCAAAGCCCTGCTGGACTTCATCATCATTGCCGTGATGTGCTCCTCCATGGGGAAAGGCGCTGCTTTTTCCGCGATCCCGGTCTTTCTGCTCCAGGGCTCCATCACGCTGCTTTCCCGTCTGATCGAACCGGTCATGACGGCAGGCGCGATCTTCAACATCTCCATGATCGGCTCGATCCTGATCTTCTGCGTGGGTATCAACCTGGTCTGGGGAAAAACGATCCGGGTCGCCAACATGCTGCCCGCACTGATCTTCGCAGTTCTCTCCGAATATCTGCCGTTCAGCATCTGAACGTTCCCCTGCGTCCTGAAATTACAGGGAATCCGCCATTTCCCGGATACGGTCCATCACATCGGCGTCATGGTTGGTAAAGATGCCGCAGCCTTCCAGCTTCAGATATCCGAGAAAATCGCCGTCATAGGAAAACTTCGCCCCGGTATACATATCATCGTCGCCCGAGCTCAGGAACATCGCGGCTTTCCGGAGCGTTCCGGGAGCCTTCGGATAAAGAGCGGAATAAAAACGGTCGATTACACACTTAAGCTGGCCGGAGATCCCGTGATAGTAGATCGGTGAAGCCGGAATGATCATTTCCGCGTCCTTCAGCTCCGCATAGATCTGCTGCATATCATCCTTCTGTATACATTCACCGTGTCCGCGGCCGTGACAGTACTCACAGGCAAGGCAGCCTTTGATATTCATTTTGCAGACATTGAAAACGATGACCCGGTGCCCGTGTTTCTCAGCGGCCTCTTTAAAAACGGATACCATCGCCGCGGTATTTCCATTCGGTCTCGGGCTCCCGTTCAGTACCAGTATTTTCATATTTCCTCCCATGTGAATTTCGCCCGGCAGATAAACAAAGGTACCTGCATACCGGGCCGTTCGCCGCGGAACCGCTGCTGCTTAGCGGGTCCGGACCGGCAGATCTATTTGCACGGAGCTGCGGGCGGAATTTTTTTGAAAAGCCTCGCGTCCCAAAATTCCATCCCGAGTTCGTCGATATAGAAATGCAGCACCGCTTTCCAGTTTTTCGAAGCCGTGCTCAGCATCAGCCATTCGGTTCCTCCGGACAGGGAAGCTTCCGCAAAACGAAACAGCTGCTTTCCCACTCCCTGCGAACGCCGATCCGGGATCACATACAGTTCTTCGAGCTCGAAATAAGGCGTATCCTCCGGCATGACCGATGAGCTTCGGGCTGCTTTTTCCATGATCCCGAAAAGATAACCGACCGGCCGGTCCCCGTCATAAGCAAGGAAGATCCGCCGTCCGGAAAGGTCCTCTTCCGTATTCCGCCGGTAACCGCGGCAGCTGCCTTCCTGTTCCCACTGCTCCGAAAGAGCGATCAGCAGCCCGCAAACTTCCGGGGTGTTTTCCGCTTCTCTGACCGAGACCATCCTTTTCCTCCTGCTCCGATACATCTCCCGGATCTATACAAACCCATTTCCTATTATTATATTCCGACTCTCCGTAACAAGCCCCATCCATCCGGAGTCCGCACATGCTATAATTTTTCCATCACAATTTATTTCAGAAGGGATTTCTGCAATTATGCTCAAAAACCTTATTATCGGATCGCTGATCCTCATTTTGCTGTTCGCAGCCGCCGTCTGCAACGCCCAGGAACAGAGCATTGTAACCGGCCTTTCCAAAATCGACAGCACCGCCTGGCTTTATAACGCCGACGATGATGTTTATTACCAGCTCGGGATCGCTTATTGCGAAACACCCGCGGATGAAGCCTATGAAAATCTCGCGGTTTTTGTCCCCGGTGCTTATATGAATGCCGTCAGCAACGGCAATGACACATACACCTGCACGATCAATACGGAAGCGGAAGTCAACGGATATACCGCGCTCACCGCACCGATCGTGATGCCGATCAACACACCGGGATACTCCGCGATGTCACCGCTGAGTTCCTACACGAGTCTGACCTCCTACATGAACGCGGGATTTGTTTACGTCCATGCAGGCTGCCGCGGCAGAGATGCAGGCGCACCGGCCGGCGTGACCGACCTGAAAGCAGCTGTACGCTATATCCGCTACAGTGCCGATACCATTCCCGGCAGCACCGACCGGATCTTTACCTTCGGGATGAGCGGCGGCGGGGCCCAGTCCGCCCTGATGGGATCCACCGGTGACAGCACGCTGTACGACCCCTACCTCGAAGCGATCGGGGCCGTTCAGGGCGTATCCGATGCCGTACTCGGCTCCATGTGCTGGTGCCCGATCACCAACCTGGATTCGGCAAATGAAGCCTATGAATGGATGATGGGCGTCACCCGCAGCGGTCTTTCCGATGACGAACAAGCCATCTCCGATAACCTGGCGGCCGCCTTCGCGAGCTATATCAACGCCGCCGGGATCAAAGATAATGACGGCAATGTGCTGACGCTTGAGGCTTCCGACAGCGGGATCTATCAGGCCGGAAGCTATTACGGCTATATCCTGCAGGTGATCAGCAGATCCCTCACGAATTTCCTCAGCGACACCGAATTTCCCTATGACGCATCCTCCTCCGGCTCCGGTTTCGGCGGCAGAATGGGCGGCGGACAGCCGAACGGGATGCCCGGCGGACGGAATTTCAGTGATGGGAATTTTGACGGACAATTTCCCGGCGGCGGAATGCCGGCTGGCGGTGAATTTCCGCAGGATATGGGCCCCGGTGCCGGTCAGCTGCCTGAAGATGCCGCTAATCCGGAAACTGCCGCGGATACGGATGAAGCGATCAATTTCGAAGCGATCGATGATATCACCCGCAATGAGACTGAAAACAGCCTGACGATTTCCGGCACATACGAAACCCCGCAGGATTATATCGATGCCCTGAACGCAAACGGTGAATGGGTGAGCTATGACGCGGATACCAATACAGCGCAGGTCCTGAGCGTGGCTGACTTCGTGAAAGCCTTCAAGAGCGCCTCAAAAAATCTCGGCGCCTTTGACCAGCTTGACGGCGGGCAGGGCGAAAACACGCTCTTCGGCTACGGTGACGGAAACGGAGCCCACTTTGACGCAGTCCTGGCTAATATTCTGGCCGCCATCGGCAGCGAATACGCGGACGCTTATGCGGCTGACCTCGCCAAAACCGACAGCGCCGGCAATACCGCCGACGTTCGCCTGAACATGTACACACCACTGTATTACCTGCTGGAATCCGAAGAAGGCTTCGGCAGCAGCAGCGTCGCGAAATACTGGCGCATTCGCACCGGGATCGCGCAGGGAGACTGCGCCCTTTCCACGGAAGTCGACCTGGCGCTGGCACTTCAGAACTATGAAGGCGTCGAATCCGTTGATTTTGAAACCATCTGGGGCGCAGGCCACACCCAGGCCGAACGTTCCGGAAACAGCACAGACAACTTCATCGCCTGGGTCAGCGAATGCCTCGCATCCGACTGACCGGATCCATACCTTAAAGAAAACAGCTCTCTGTATATGAGAGCTGTTTTCTTTAAGTTTTCAGTATTTTTATTTTTCTTAAAGTTTAATTCCGGATTTTCACAGCATAATATACTGATTTCTCACCGTAAATAAAAGAATCGACAAATCTTATAACTTCAGGTTTTATTTTAAGTTTATTAGCTATCAGCCGATTTTTCATCACTGGTAACCGGCAGCTGACAACTGAATCCTGAATCCTGAATCCTGATTCCTGACTTCTGGAACTAATTCCACGCATTCCGGATCTTTTCCCACGTTTCATCCAGGGATTCCGGGATCACGCGGGTATTGGCGACCGCGGTCATAAAGTTCGCGTCCGCATTCCAGCGCGGCAGCACATGAAAATGCATATGCTCCGCGATTCCAGCCCCCGCAGCCGCACCGATATTGGCACCGATATTCACTCCGTGCGGATGGTAGACCTCATAAAGAACAGACTGCGCCTTCACGATCAGGTTCATGATCTCAAAGCGTTCCTCTTCGGTCATCATATCCGGACGGCTGATATGACGGTTCGGCATCACCAGCATATGGCCGTTATTGTAGGGGTATTTATTCAGGATGACGAAAGAGACTTCACCGCGGTAGATGATGTGTCTTTCATGGTCATCCGTTGTTTTCAAAGCATCACAGAAAACGCAGATATCCGATTTCGGTTTATCCTGATCGGCGTTTCTGTTAATATATTCACTGCGCCAGGGCGCCCACATTGTTTCCATAAGATATCTGTTCCTTTCTGAAAAATAAACACAGACACAGTCTGCAGAGAACAAAAAAGAGTGGCAGCTGACCGCCACTCTTTCTGAATTTCGGAATTCTGATTATTCCAGAGCGCCGAGGTTCATCGCGTTCGCGAGATCCACACGGATCCCGGGGCCCATCGTTGAGGAGATGGTGACGCGGCGGATGAACTGACCCTTGGCTCCTGACGGCTTCGCCTTTTTGACAGCTTCGAAGTAAGCAGCAACGTTCTCATAGAGTTTCGCTGCGTCGAAGGAGGCTTTGCCTACCGGAACGTGGAGGTTCGCGGACTTATCGAGACGGAATTCGACACGACCGGCTTTCGCTTCTTTGATCACACGCGGCAGATCAGCTGCTGCGCAGACGGTACCGGCTTTCGGGTTCGGCATCAAACCGCGGGGACCGAGGACACGGCCCAGACGGCCGGCTTTCGCCATCATATCCGGGGTAGCGATCGCGACGTCAAAATCCGCGAAACCCTGCTGGATCTTCTGGATCCATTCATCGCTGTCAGCGATGTAATCCGCTCCGCCTTCCTGGGCTCAGACCATTCGGCAGAACGACAACGTCGCGGATCTGCTGGTCAGCCTGGCGGGGATCCAAACCGGTCTTCATGTGAACTTCGATGGTGGAATCGAATTTCGTCGTGCAGGTTTCTTTTGCGAGGTCGATCGCTTCCTTTACGGAATAATACTTCTGGCGATCCACCTTTTTCTGTGCTTCATTAAATTTCTTACCGTGCTTTGCCATTTATAACTCCTTGTGGTTCAGACGAGAGGTGACCCACTCTCCCACTTGCTTAGTCGACTACCTGGATGCCCATGTTGCGGGCAGTGCCTTCGATCTGTTTGACAGCGCTTTCGATCGTCGGGGCGTTCATATCCTTGAATTTCGTTTCAGCGATTTCGCGGACCTGGGCCTTCGTGATCTTACCGACTTTAACCTTGCTGCCATTGGCAGAAGCAGTCTCAAGACCGGCGGCTTTCTTCAGCAGATAGGAGGCCGGAGGGGTCTTCAGAACGAAAGTGAAGGAGCCATCGGTATAAATGGTGATCTCAGCAGGAAGGATCTCGCCGGCACGGCTGCTGGTGCGGGCGTTGTATTCCTTACAGAAAGCCATAATGTTGATACCATGACTGGCTAACGCAGGACCTACCGGAGGCGCAGGATTGGCTTTACCGGCAGTCAAATTCAACTTTACAATAGCTTTTAATTTTTTTGCCACAATAAACTCCTTGGTGGTATTAACGGGTCAATACCCTTCCACAAATTTCAAACCCCGTCAGTATAACACAGACGGGGAAAGTTTTACGATATTTATGACTTTTCGACCTGTAAAAAGTCCAGTTCGACCGGGGTCTCACGACCGAAGAAGTTGACCATCACGCGAACCTTCGTCTTTTCCATATCAAAGGAGGAAACCACACCGGTGAAATCGTTGAACGGGCCGTCGATGATCCGTACCTTTTCGCCTTCCTTGAATGTGACATTCAGGTGCGGTGCTTCGGCTTCGGCACGTTTGAAGATCTCACGGGCTTCTTCCGGACGCAGCGGAGTCGGCTGTTTGCCCATTCCGATGAAGCCGGTAACGCCCGGTGTGTTGCGGACGATGAACCAGGACTGTTCAGTCATTTTCATCTGGACCAGCACATAACCCGGGAAAATGTTCCGCTTGATGGTCTTGCGCTTGCCGTCTCTGATCTCGATCTCTTCCTGCTGCGGAACGATCACATCAAAGATCATGTCCTTCATGCCCATGGTTTCGATACGCTGTTCAAGGTTATGACAGACCTTATTTTCATATCCGGAATAGCAGTGAACAACATACCAGTAGACTTCGTCAACGCTCTCAATCTTTTCATCTTCTTCGGAAAGGACCGGCTTGCCGGAGCGGGCAGATTTTTTTGACGAAGCTTTTTTGGCGGGTTTTTCAATAAAGCCGTCTTCCGGAACCAGATCCGGATCGAATTCGGTCTCTAAAGAGAGATCGGTCTGTTCGATCATATCATCCAGTTCGTCAAACTCTTGCGTATTCATAAATCGGGGCTCCTATTAACCGAGCAGCAAACCGACGAGTCTGGAGAACACGAAATCCACGACACCCAGGAACACAGCGGTGAGGATGACAACAATGATAACGATCTTGGTCATTTTGAGAGCTTCTTCTTTGGTCGGCCAGGTGACTTTGCGCAGTTCACCGACGGTCTCCCGCCACCATTTCTGGATCTTGTTAGGCTTCTTCACGACCGGTTTATCGTTTTTCTGGGATTTGGAATCTGCCATAGTAACTCCTTAAAAAGCGATTCTTCTAACTGACGTTTAAAACGCCGCTGAAACAGCGGCGTTTCCAGCTTAGCAGGTGAAGCAGGAATCGAACCCACAACCTCTTGTTTTGGAGACAAGCGCTCTGCCTAATTGAGCTATTCACCTATATCAAGTCTGCATTATTATATCACAGACTTTGAAAACTCCAAAACGAAATGATTATTTCGTCTCGCGAT
>CADBKS010000120.1 GCA_902795255.1 uncultured Chloroflexota bacterium | reverse complement strand
AACCTGAAGAAGAACTTCGGAAAGCTGGAGGTGCTGAAAGGGATCGACCTTTCTGTCATGAAAGGTGAAGTGATCTCGATCATCGGGCCTTCCGGCGGCGGTAAATCGACTTTCCTGCGCTGTCTGAACCTGCTGGAGATCCCGGACGAGGGGAAGATCTTCTTCGAAGGCGAGAACATTATGAACAAACAGAAGGATATCAGCTGCTACCGTCAGAAGATCGGCATGGTGTTCCAAAATTTCAATGTGTTCCCGAATATGACGGTCCTGGACAACATTACACTGGCGCCGGTGCTCGAAAAGAAGGTCTCCCGAAAAGATGCGGAAGAAGAAGCGATGGCGCTGCTGAAACGGGTCGGCCTTGAGGACAAAGCTTCCGAATATCCCCGCAAGCTCTCCGGCGGACAGAAGCAGCGGCTCTCGATCGTCCGGGCGCTTGCGATGCATCCGGATGTGATGCTCTTTGACGAGCCGACCAGCGCGCTGGATCCCGAAATGGTGAAGGAAGTGCTGAATGTGATCGGGGACCTGGCGAAATCCGGAATGACGACGCTGGTCGTGACGCATGAGATGGCGTTTGCCCGTGAGATCTCCGACCGGGTGCTGTTTATCTGCAACGGGGTCATCACGGAAGAGGGCAATCCGGAAACGATTTTCACCTGTCCGCAGGATCCGGCAACGATCCGGTTCCTGAGTCAGGTCCTTTAGAAAGTTTGAAGTGAGCGGGGGCTGCCCCGCATTTTGAATACATTGCGGTTTTATTGAATTATCATACAGGAGTGGATATGGGACAGCGGGAAGAGGTTAAAGAACTGGTCGCGAAAAAATCGGAGGCCGCGGTAAAGCTGGCGAAGCAGATCTGGAATTTTGCGGAACTTGCCTATAAAGAGGAACAGTCTGCCGGCGTGCTGATCGATGCCATTAAGAAAGAGGGTTTCACGGTCGAAACCGGCATCGCGGGGATCCCGACAGCTTTTACGGCCACTTACAAATGCGGCCGCGGAAAACCGGTGATGGGTTTCCTTGCAGAATACGACGCGCTGGACGGGCTCAGCCAGAAAGCGGCCGCCCCGGAACAGTGCCCGGTCACACCCGGCGGAGCGGGACACGGCTGCGGCCATAACCTGCTGGGTTCCGGCGCATGGCTGGCGGCAGTGGCCGTGAAGGATTATCTGGAAAAGAACAAGCTGGACGGTACGGTCATCCTGTTCGGCTGTCCGGCTGAAGAAGGCGCCGGTTCCAAACAGTTTATCGCCCGGGCCGGATATTTTGACAATGTGGACTTTGCCTATACCTGGCATCCGGCGTATCTGAACCGCGTGTCTTCACGCGGCAGTGTGGCCATCATGGGCGCAAATTTCATCTTTGACGGGATCGCCTCCCATGCCGGCGGGGCGCCGCATCTCGGCAGGTCCGCACTGGATGCCTGTGAATTGATGAACGTGGGGGTCAACTACCTGCGGGAGCATATGATCGATGAGGCCCGTGTACACTATGCCTATTCGGATGCCGGCGGTACCGCTCCGAACGTTGTTCAGGCACATGCGGTGATCAAATATGAAGTCCGTGCACCCAAAGTCAAGCAGATGAAAGAGCTTTTCACCCGTGTGACGGATATTGCCAAAGGCGCTGCGCTGATGACCGGGACAAAGATGCGGTTTGAGATCGCGATGGCTTTTTCGGATTACACGCCCAATAAGACACTGGCCGCGGTCATGGATGAATGCCTGCAGGAGTTCGGCGCGCCGGAATGGTCTGAAGCGGATTATAAACTTGCCTCCGATATGCTGCGCAGTTATCCGAAGCAGACCCAGCTGACGGTGTATGAAGATATCGCTGAAATTTTCGGGGACGAGGATGTGGAAAAGATCATGCGGCGCCCGCTGGACAGTACCGTGCATCCCTTCGACCCGAAGGATGACCGTTATGAATCCGGATCTACGGATGTCGGCGATGTGGGCTACGCGACGCCGACGGTGGAACTTAATGTCGCCACGGCATGCCTGGGCAATGTCGGTCACACCTGGCAGAATACGGCTTTTTCCTGCTCGGAGATCGGTTTTAAGGGGATGATCCGGGCGGCCGAGGTCATGACGCTTGCCGCCATCCGGACGATGGAGCGGCCGGAGCTGATCGCGAAGGCACGTGCCGAGCTGCTGAAGAAAAACGGCGGAAAATACATCTGCCCGCTGCCGGACTACATCCAGCCGCCTATCGAAACCTACTGATTGGTCTGCCGGGCCGTTTTATGAAATCAATGCAGGGTGTGCCGTGCTGAGGCGCTCCCTGTATTTGTTTTGCTGTCCCGTTTTCCCGGCGGATATTCATGGTACAATGTTTTAATACGTTTTCTGTAATTAACATCGGAGGGCGCCGATATGACGAACAGCCGGAACATTATTCATACAGTCACTGAGCGGAAACGCCGGATCCTTGTCGTTGACGACGAGATGATCAACCGCGAAATACTGGGCGAATATCTCAATCAGGATTATGAAGTTCTTTTCGCCTGTGACGGCGCGGAAGCGATGGAAGTCATCCGTACAAATAAGGATACGCTTTCGCTGGTCCTGCTGGACCTGCTGATGCCGGTGATGTCCGGGAAGGAAGTGCTGACCCGGGTCCGGGAAGATCCGGAACTGGCCGGGATCCCGGTGATCGTGATCACTTCCGATCAGGAGTCGGAGGTCGAGTGCCTGAAGCTCGGCGCGATCGATTTTATCCCGAAACCCTACCCGCAGCCCGATGTGGTGCTGGCCCGGGTCCTGCGTACGATCGAGCTTTCGGAAGATAAGGTCATCATCAGCTCGACAGAACGGGACAGCCTGACCGGGCTCTATAATAAAGAGTTCTTCTATCAGTACGCGGAACAGATGGATATCCATAACCGGGAAACTGAGATGGACGCGGTGATGATCGATGTGAGCCATTTCCATCTGATCAATGAACGTTACGGTAAGGAATACGGGGATACGGTCCTGCGCCGGATCGCGGAAAGGATCCTGGAGAAGCTCCGGGAAACCGGAGGGATCGCCTGCCGCAAGGAGGCTGATACCTTCCTGATCTACAGTCCGCACCGCAGCGACTATAAAGAGGTCCTGGATGAGCTTTCCTCCGGCCTTTCCGGCAATGCCGATTCGGAAAACCGCATCCGGCTGCGGATGGGAGTTTATTCCTGTGTGGATAAAACAGTCGACATGGAAAGGCGTTTCGACCGTGCGAAAGTGGCTGCCGATACCGTCAGGGGAAGTTTTACGAAGACCATCGGGATCTATGATGATACGATGCGGGAAAAAGAGATCTATGCCGAACAGCTGATCGAAGATTTTCCCCGGGCCATTGAAGAAAACCAGTTCCTTGTTTATTATCAGCCAAAGTATGATGTCCGTCCGGCCCGCCCGGTTTTATACAGTGCGGAGGCACTGGTACGCTGGCAGCATCCGGAACTTGGCATGATCAGTCCGGGCGTATTCATTCCGCTGTTTGAAGACAACGGTCTGATCCAGCGGCTGGACCTTTATGTCTGGCGGGAAGCCGCCCGGCAGATCCGGGAATGGCGGGATAAACTGGGCTTTGCGGTGCCGGTTTCCGTGAATGTTTCCCGGATCGATCTTTATGATCCGGACCTTCTGCCCACCCTGCAGCAGATCCTTGCGGACAATGGCCTGGCTCCCGATGAGCTGAAACTGGAGATCACGGAATCCGCCTATACTCAGGACTCACAGCAGATCATCGCGACGGTGACCGCGCTCCGGGCTGTCGGTTTTCAGATCGAAATGGATGATTTCGGGACGGGGTATTCCTCGCTGAATATGCTTTCGACCCTGCCGATCGACGCGCTGAAGCTGGATATGCAGTTTATCCGCAATGCGTTCAAAGAGGGCGGGAACACCAGGATGCTTGAGGTCATCATTGATATTGCGGCCTACATCTCGGTGCCGGTCATTGCCGAGGGCGTTGAAACCGAAGATCAGATGCGGGCGCTGAAAACGATGGGCTGCGATCTGGTGCAGGGGTATTATTTCTCCAAGCCGCTTCCGCCGGCTGATTTCGAGCCGTTTCTGCTGGAAGGCCGGAAGGTGCGGGCGGAACTGGAAGCGTCCCGGAAGGAAGAAAAAGAAACTGCCGAAAAACAGAAGCTGGACGCGATCCTGAAGGAAAGAACCGAAAGCACAGGGCATCCGGTAACGGAGCTATCGGAACAGATACAGCGCCGTCCGGAACAGGGCGAACGCCGGAAACAGGAGGAGAAGGGGATCCCGCTGCGGGTGATGAATGTGATCTTTACCATTATCGCCATCATCGCGGCCGCGGCACTTTTTTATTCCGACTCCATGGTCAATCGCGGATTCTCGCGGCTTGAGGAGGCAAGCGACCGCTACATTGCCGCGCAGCAGGGCGCTTCAAACATGGAGATCGGTTCGGATTACCTGACCGACCGGGTGCGGAGTTTCGTCTTTACCGGCAATATCCAGTATATGAAGGATTTCTTTGAGGAGATCGAAGTGACGCAGCGCCGTGAGCAGGCGCTTGCCGGTCTGGAAGCTCTGCTGGAGGGAAACGGAGCCAGTGCGTATGAAAGCCTTGCAGAAGCGCTGCGGCTTTCGAACGAACTGGTGCTGCGCGAAAACCTGGCGATGCGCCTCACTGTTGAAGCCGGTGATTATGACGAGGCGGATATTCCGGCAGTGATTGCTGATATGGAGCTGGATGAACAGTACCGGAACATGAGCCGGGAAGAAAAGATCCGCAAAGCCGAAGAACTGGTTTTTGATGATTATTACATCGGGCACAAGGAACAGATCCGGGCTAATGTGAAAAAATGTACCGAAAACCTGCTGCTCTCTTCACGGGATGAGCTGGACCGGGCCTCCGTGAGGATGTCCTCCCTGCTGCGGACCCAGTCGATCATGACAGCACTGATGCTGGTCGTGGTGCTGGTCCAGGTGGCTTTTATCAGCAGTCAGGTGCGGAAACCGCTGACCCAGATGGTCGCCCAGATGCGGGCCCAGCATCCGGTCTCTCCGACGGGAGCGGAAGAGCTGCGCTTTGTCACCCGGACCTATAATGAGATCCTGCTGGAGAACAAAAAAGCGCACGCCCAGCTGTCTTATGATGCATCCCACGATGCCCTGACCGGACTGTACAACCGGGGCGCTTATGAGATGCTGCTGCGCAGTGTGGATCTTGACCATATCGCGCTGATCATGGTCGATGTGGACAGTTTCAAGACGATCAATGATACTTACGGCCATGATGTCGGGGATCAGGTGCTGAAACGGGTCGCGGATATCCTGCGGCACAGTTTCCGCTCCGTCGATGTGATCTGCAGGATCGGCGGGGATGAATTTATCGTGATCATGACGCGGGCGAACAGTTCCATGAACCAGATCGTCCAGAACAAGATCTCGCAGGCAAACCGGCTGCTGCAGAATCCGAAAGACGGCATTCCGCCGGCTTCTCTGAGCGTGGGTGTTGCTTTTTCCGACAGAAAGAACCCGCAGGGCGATATCTTCAAGGATGCCGACCTGGCACTGTATGAGGCCAAGAACGCGGGCAAAGGCCGCTGTAAGATCTACGGGAGCTGATTGACAAAAAAAAGACCGCCCAATGGGCGGTTTTGAATTTTAATCATCGCTCAGGCCGCGTTTCTGAAGCGTCTGATCTGTTTTTTGAGTTTTGTCATATAGGATGTGTCGCTTGTGTGGGACGGCATGTATGTATCCGTAAATTTCCAGATCTTCTCCCAGTATTGGGCATAGCCCGCGAACATGGAATATCCGTGGACACCTTCCTGGACGATCAGGATATCTTTGGGGCATTCTGCCGCTTCATAAAGTTCATATGCCATTTCGACCGGGACCCGCTCGTCGCTTCCGCCATGAATGAACAGCGTCGGGGTGTGGCTCTTGGCGGTCTGATTCACTGCCGAAGCATCGGCAAACGAATACCCCGCACGCAGATAGGTGACCAGACTCATTGCGAACGTCAGAACGCCGGCGGGGACATTGGCTTTGCCCAGAATATAATTGCTCTCGTCGGTCAGGCGGGAGTAAGCGCTGTCGGAAATGATCGCGCGGACATTGGTCGGCAGGTTGTCTTCCCCGGAAGCCATGACGACGGCATCTGCGCCGGTGGAAACGCCGAACAGGATGATCTCGGATTTCGGCTGATCCGCGGCGATCATCCGGCTCCATTTGATGATGTCCATCCGGTCCCCCCAGCCGAGACCGTAATATTTCCCGCCGGAACGTCCGCATCCGCGGCATTCGGGGATCAGGACGTTGAAGCCGGCTTCATAGAAGGGCTTCACGAACGGGAACATTGCAGCGGCAGCCTGTCCGTATCCGTGCACCGCGATCAGCCAGCGCTGTGACGGCTTCGGCTGCTCAAAACAGTAGGCGTTCAGATGGGTGCCGTCATAAGCGTTTGTCTGCCGCTGTGTGATGGGTGTTTTTTCCGCCCAGGAGAGTGTTTCTTCCGAAAGTTCCATTCGGATGAATTCCCCGACGCTGACGGATTCTTTATGTTTTTTCATCGGACCGAACACATATTTCTGGTCCCGGTTGATTACGTAGTCATACATTATGTTGCCTGCCGCGGCCAGCATTCCGGCTCCGGCGGCAGCGACCCCAAGCAGGGCTTTAAAAGTTTCATCACGGTAGCGTGCCATATGTTTTCTCCACTCACTTTCGCGTTAAGTATAATGCAAAAATCGTTTATAATCGTGTTTGCTCTGCTGTTCAGGTGATGTTTCCCCGGACAGTTTATCATGATTTTTTAATGAAAATACCTGTTTTTTTGTTTAGGTTAAAAAAATTGTGGTAGAATATTTTTTTGTTGGGCAGCCAACAGGAAAATCTTAAGAGAAAATTTGCAGCTGAAACAATGCTGACCAAAGATACGAAAGGAATTACATAAAATGGCAAAATGTGAAGTATGCGGCAAAGCGACAACTTTCGGACACGCCAAAAGCTTTTCCCAGCGCACGACGAACCGGGCTTTCCGCCCGAATCTTCAGCGTGTCACCGTCATTGAAAACGGTATCCCGGTGCAAAAGACATTGTGTGCCAAGTGCATTCGCAACCTGGCGAAGACTGCAAAATAAAGTTGTGATCAAAACGGCCGAAAGGCCGTTTTTTTTTGTTTCGGATCCTGACAATAAAAAAGCGGCGTTTCCGCCGCTTTTTTTTATTGCTCCCGCATTTCTCTGTCCGCCTGTACGTATTCCGGGTAATCCGGCGCGTACAAACCGAATTCGCCGGAGCGGATCAGGTCCGCATATTCAAATGAATCCCGGATCCGTTTGCTGGACCGGATCCCGGCCAGGCAGCGGTCGGTCGTCTGATGCATATCGGAACCGGCCTGCCGGTAATATTCCGGGTGGCGGCGGCACAGCTCCAGAGCGCGGTCCGGCCAGTTATTATGGCGCGGGTTGGTGTTGATCAGTTCGATTCCGTGGACGGCATCTTCGAATACGGTGAGGTTCCCGTCACGGTAGGGGTGCGCGTGCATCACCAGGACTTCATCGCGGTACTTTTTGAAGAATTCCCGGGCGGGCTGGCAGATCACATACGGATGTGCCCGCAGCCATGCCTCGTCGATACCGTATACCAGGTAGTCATTGTCATTTTCGGGAAACCGCATCTCGGAGCCGAAAATAACGTCAAACCCGATCTCGTCACCGCGTTTTTTGGCGGCTTTGTACCCCGCCATGTAGCGGTCAACAACGATATCCCAGTCGTGTTCGGTATCCGCAGTTTGGAGAAATAACGGGTGAAGGTGATCCGTGATCACAAGCCCGGAGTAACCATGAGCGGCGTAATAGTCGACAGTTTCTGCTGCCGGGATCTTTCCGCACGGGCTGGTTTCAACAGTATGGATGTGAGTGTCGTAAAGGTATTGTTCAATCATACTAATGATTTTAATCACGATTCCGTTTAATACTTTCAAACTGTTACAATCTCGGCCGGTGCCTCATGCGGCCGTAAAAAGCGGATCAAAGAAAAACTTACGGGGTTGTTCTTGTGGTGCATTTGTCTGGGATTAATCGTCATTTTTCCCGTTTTGAGTTTTCCGAATCTGCTTTTTTTGGTAAAATAAATGCTATCATTCCGGCATTACCTGTATTTATATATGTAAGAGCAGGAAAATACGTTTTATGAGGCTTCGACATGCTCGTACGAGAAAGAATGATCTCGCCTGGAAAATGGGTCTCACCCGGCTTCCCGATTTCATCCGTTTTTGAAATCTTTGATCAGACCAAACCTCACTGGCTTCCTGTCGTCGATCCGGAAGGCCGCCTGATGGGGCTTATTACCAAATCCGATATCCAGCGCGCAAATGCATACTTTTCCGAAAACACGGACAAAAGTGCCTCAGAAAAGTACGCACAGGATTTTATGACGGTCAATTATCTTTCCGTCACGGAAAAAACACCGATCGAAGAAGCAGCCAGGATCATGATCGATTACGGCTTTTCGGAGCTCCCCGTTGTGAAAGACGGCTTCTTTACCGGCGTGATCACCGAAAAAACGATGCTGCGCATCCTGATGGAAATCACGGGAGCGCGGCGGCAGGGTGTCCGGCTGATGGTTGAGCTGGAAAACAAAAACGGTGAGATCCTTAACCTCTTGGAACTGATCCGGGACCAGGATGGGACCGTACAGGGTATCTGCACATACTGCGCGCAGGAAAATGAATATCTGATCGTTACGCTCCGCGTGGACGGCGTGGATAAGTATATGCTCAAGCAGGCCGTGCGGAATCAGGGCTATAAGGTCATCGATATCCGCTGATTTATACGGAAAACAAACAGGAACCGCCGGGGAAAAGTTTCCGGCGGTTTTTTTTCATGGTAGAGAAAACCACCTGCTAAGCAGGTGGAGCCGAAGAGCTTTAGCATAATGCTTATCGGGAGCATGCTGCCGGACCTGAATATGTGC
>CADBKS010000119.1 GCA_902795255.1 uncultured Chloroflexota bacterium | reverse complement strand
GGTCGCGATCATCATTTCACCGCCCTTGATCTTGTTCAGCAGCCAGCCATAGACCAGACCGAACAGAAGCGCGAACGGCGTGGCGATCACGATCGCCATAACAAAGCTCCAGAATCCGTGGAAGCCCCATTCAATGGAAAGTGTCGCACCCAGCAGGCCGGAAATGATCCCCAGCGGAAGCCCGAAATTCAGGCCGCAGCCGGAGTGGATCATCGGGACCATCGCCAGCACCATGATCGCGTTCCAGCTGAAACGGTTGATCGTGTTGGTGATCTGGGTCCAGAAATCGGCGCCAACAAACGGTGCCGCAATGAACAGTACAAGCAGAAAGGCAGCGATGATCAGACGGGGAAGTCCGAAATTATTGGCCCATCCTCTGAGTTTATCCGTAAAAGATGTTTTGTTGATGGTATTCGTATCTTCCATAACGTCCTCACTTCACCATACTGACCATCAGCGAACCGAAATCTTCCGAAGAAGCGGCAGCCGGCAGGATCCCGGCGATCCGTCCGCCGGAAACGATTGCGATCCGGTCGCAGGTCTGGCGCAGTTCCTCAAGTTCCGATGAGATCATCACAACGGTCACACCGGACTCATGGTTGAATTTCCGCAGCGCTTCCAGCACCAGCGCTTTCGCCCCGACGTCGATCCCGCGGGTCGGTTCGGAGACGAACAGAAACTCCGGTTCCAGTGCAAAGGATTTTGCCAGACAGATCTTCTGCTGGTTCCCGCCGGAAAGCTCCCGGGCTTTCTGCTGATATCCCGTGCATTTGATCTCCAGCAGATCAATATAATATTCCGTGATCTCACGGATCGCGTTTTCATCCCGCCAGCTGACCAGACCGCCCAGATATTTTTTCAGGAACTTGCCATTGATCTGCATTGCGGGGAATGCGATATTCCAGCCGAGGGATTCATCCAGCAGCAGACCGACACCTCTGCGGTCTTCGGATACAAATGCGATCTTTGAATCCAGACACTTCCGCGGTGAATTCAGCGGGATCTCCTCCCCCTTGAACGTGACCGTTCCGCCGGCCTCATAGAGCCCCATCACCCCGTTCGGGATCCCGAGCTTACCCTGCCCGGCCAGGCCGCCGATCCCGAGGATCTCGCCTTTCCAGATATCCAGGTTTACATTCCGGACGACTTCACCGGGCATATCCACCCAGAGTTTCCGGATGGACATGATGATATCGGCGTCTTTACCATCCCCGGCGGACTCTTTAGCGGATCCGGCAGGAGATGTGACAGACCGTCCGACCATCCAGCGTGTAACTTCCGGAATCGTTGTCTCCTTCGCAGGGACATCCTTTACGACAAAACCGTCGCGCATCACGACGATCTTATCGCAGACAGCCATGATCTCCTGCAGACGGTGGGTGATAAAGATCACGGCGATCCCTCGGGAAGCCATACCCCGGATCGATTCCAGAAGGGCCTCGGCCTCCTTTTCTGTCAGTACAGCTGTCGGCTCATCGAGGATCAACAGCTTGAGCTGATCATTGCTCAGTTCACGGGCGATTTCCGTGAACTGCTTATGTCCCACCGGCATTTCAGCGATCACCATTTTATCATCGATATGAACGCCCATTTTTTTGATGGAGTTTCTGGCATCTTCCGTGATCGTTTTCCGGTCCAGAATGTTCAGCCGCTCGCCGAACACCTCAGAGACAACACTCTTTTTCGTGGGTTCGCGGTTTAACAGAATATTTTCGGCAGCTGTGAAACCGGGAATCAATGAAAATTCCTGATGGACCATCCCAAGACCGGCAGCAAGGGCGTCAAACGGGGTAGAAAAATTCACCTTCTCCCCATTGATGAGTACGTCTCCTTCATATCCGCCGGTATCCCGGATCACGTCCATACCGAAAAGGATCTTCATCAATGTGCTCTTCCCGGCTCCGTTCTCACCGACCAGCCCCAGCACTTCGCCCTCCCGGAGCGTCAGGTTGATATCGGTCAGTACCTGATTGCCGAAAAATGCCTTTTTGATATTTTTCATCTCCAGTAACGGAGTTTGTTCATCGCTCATTTTTCTACTCACTTAAAGCAAAGGGGAGCACGGGTGGCTCCCCTTTGAGTCAATTCATTTCAGGAATGATTATTTCGTGGTGAAATATTTTTCCGGAACTTCAACTTCTGTGGAGCCCATGTAGTGGCCCGGATCGCCCATGATGTAAGTATCCTGGTAGATGAGGAACACATTGTCGGACTTCACGCCGGTCTCAGCGTTGGTGTAGCTGGAACCGTTCCATTCAGCGCCCGGGCTGTAAACACCGTAGGCCGCAGCAATGTCATCGATCTCATCCACTTCGGATTCGCCGTTGATGACGTTGATCGCATGTTCAGCCAGACCGGCGGAAACAGTGTACCCATAGGAGTAAGCCCAGGTACCGAAGCGGCCGGCACCGCCCTTTTCAACAACAGCAGCTTCGACAGTCGCAAGGATCTTCGCGAAGTCGCCGCCGGCATCGGAGAAGTCCAGACCCAGCGCACCCGGATAACCCATCAGCGGGCTCGGGAGGTCAGCTTCAATGAAGTAACCGCCGTATTCCAGCAGCTGCTTCAGCAGCGGTTCGGTGTGGGCATCGTTCGTGCAGAAGTAAGCGGAGTTGGTACCGTACTTTTCGATCCATTCCGGGGCCTTTTCGAGAATGTAGGCCTGAGCACCGGCAACACCGACGTCAGTGGTCGGATCCGGGGCGGTTTCGAGGACGAAGGTCATGCCGAATTCTTCGCAGGCAGCCTTCATGATCGCAACACGACGGCTCATGGTTTCATAGCTCATGTGGCGCGGGAAGGAAATGTGAACGAAGGTATCGCAGCCGAGTTCGTGAGCGGTGCGGATCATCAGATAACCGCGGGCGACGAAGTCGTTGTTCACCACAAGGTCAGCAGCGCTGCCGATTTCCGGCAGGTCTTCATGGGATTCACCGGCGAAGCAGAGAATGTCCGGGCGGCGTTCCTTGATCTGGCGGAAAGCTTCGGTCGTGCCGGGGACTGCCTGGTTGACGATGATGGCTTTCATCAGCGGATCATCAGCGAAGTTCACGATAGTCTGGATCGTGGTTTCGAGTTCCTCGGTGAAGTTGTCCGGGTAGATGGCGAGTTTTACAACATCTTCGCCATATTTCGCCTGGACGGCTTCTGCACCGCGGCGGTCATCTTCCGACTGGGAGACGGAACCGGTAACGATGCCGATGTGGAAGTCTTCCGCGCTGACAGTCAGCACGACAGACAAGCTGATGATTACACATAAAATGAATAATACAGCTTTCTTCATATTTACACCTCTCTGTAATTTATTGATCTTCCGCACGCGCGGAAGTTGCTAACAGTTCAATTGTTGGGTCGGTTTTAACTTATCAGGTATTTTAACATCATTTTATCACACGTCAAGTCATTTTAATGATACAGCTCTTACTTTATGTAATGACACAGGTTCTGAGACCTGATTGAAACCGGCTGTATTTATCCTCTTTCTTAATCTGAAGAGAGCCGAAACTGTTCATTTCGGCGGATTTTTGATTTGAAATTATTCTTTTTCGAAAGAAAAACTGATCCTTGGTTATGATTTTAGACACCGGCGCATCACACTTTCGGCGGAGACGCGGCCCGCTCACGATCCCCGGTCAGTTTCTCCGGCCGGGAAGACAGATAATGGTTTTCAACAAAATGCCGGATCACCCAGTCAGACAGGTTCGGGACCGGCCCCGCATAAAAACTGTCTTCCGGATACAGCACATCCGACGGTTCCGCCCCTTCAACCGGACCGGACAGATCCGGTTCGGCCCGGTCATTTTCGGCAGCGGAAGCTTCAGCGGGATCCGAATCATCAGGTGCGTCGGTGTTATTCACTCCGGCGGGCGAGGCGGCATCATCCTGAGCATATGGCTCCGATTCGGATTCCGCTATGTTTCCGGAAATCTCACATTCCGCTGAACTTCCATCCATTGAAAGTCTGTCCGGATCCCGCGGTTCATCACACGGATCCGACTCCGGTTCAATTGTCTGTCTGTTCAAAGACACTGCAGCTTTATCCACCGGAAACGCACGGGCTCCCGACAATGCAGTGAATACCTCTAAGGCGGATCCTTCAGCATCAGTCACCGCTCCGGCAGTTTCCGAGGATACAGATCGTTCCCTGCGATCGGCGCTGACAGAGACAGTTCCGGCTTTGATCTTCCCGATTTTTTCTTCCGTAGCGATCAGACGTTTGTCCAGCACATTCCAGCGGAAGGAAAGATCCATGACATCACCGGGAAAACAATTGTTTTTGCGGTCTTCCATGTAAGCAGCATAACATTTCCGGACGTTGAACGCCGTTATGGACCGCAGCCATCCGACATTCAGCTTATCCAGCATCCGGAAATCATTTCCGTCCTGTTCCAGAACCGCCTTTGTTATGCAGAAGACACCCAGCCGGCGGACAACTTTTTCCATCAGCGAAGATACCTTCACAAACAGCGGAGAATGCCGGTTGAATAGACAAACCAGCCGGTACAGATCCGCGGCCTGCGACTGCAGCAGCATCGCAGATTCATAAAAATCAAGGGGCTCCGCACTGATCACATCATCCGGTTCAAACGAATAACCGTATTCGTCCGCCGCGGCGTCATCCGCATTATTCTGCATTTGCCAGCTTTTTTCCATCAGCTCGTCGATCATATGGATGATCTGCGGCGACATTTTATTGACCATTGCGCTCCCTCCTTTCCTGAATCTGATTTTATTATAGAACTAATTTTCTTCTTACCAAGAATATTAGTACTTAATTTCTAATTAATATGACATTTGTCACAAGAGCGAAAATACAGATTCCCAAATGCCGGAATATGAAAGACTCGCATCACATAAATAAAAATACGCAGGCCCGGTCCGCATCAGACAAATTAAAAGGCGATCGTGCTCCACCATTCGGAGCACGATCGCCAATGTTGTCTTACCAACTGCCTTCCGGGCTGTTTACCCCGGCAGGAGTGAATGTTATTCGGATCAGCCGAGCAGGGACCGAATCGCTGCCGCTGCTTCCGTGCGGGCCACGGTCTGCTGGGTCCTGTGCACCAGATCCTTGACCGTAACATTTCCGGCAGCCAGTTCATCCGGACCGGCAATCACAAGAACTTTCATCCCGGTCTTGTTGGCATACTTGATCTGTTTATCCAGCTTCAGCGCTTCGGGATAGCAGGAGACATTCAGCCCGGCATCCCGAAGTTCCATGGCAACAGCGTAGGAATCCGCCAGGCTTTCGGCGTCAAAGCAGGTCACCATCACTTCAGCCGGCTGGATCTTCAGTTCCGGATAAAGGCCATACTTTTCAAGGACGACCCGGATCATCACATCTCCCATGGCAAAACCGACACCGGAAAGCGGATCACCGCCGACTTCACCGACAAGGTTTTCATAACGTCCGCCGCCGAGGATCGCGCGGCCGTCTTTAGCAAGATCGCGGGCTTCGAATACGGTACCTGTATAATAGAGCAGGCCGCGGATGACTTCCGGATCATAAGCGAAATAATCACTCAGGCCCATCTTATCCAGCAGGCGGAAGATCTCTTTCAGCTCCTCAGACTCCTGCCACAGGTCCTTGTTTTCCAGCAACGCCACCAGCGCGTCGATCTTTTCCTTCGTCATACCGCCTTCAATACCGTATTCATACCAGGCATCGCGGCGCATCTTGTCACGGCGGTCAATCATCCGGAAAGCCAGCGCCTTTTCATCCCCTTCGATCCCGATCTTCAGCAGGGCGGAATCCATCAGACGGCGGTTGTTCACATTGATCCGGACATGTTCCGGTGTCAGGCCGACCCGCTTAAAGAAGCTCGCGCAGACAGCCAGCAGTTCCGCGTCGGACTGATAGGAATTTACACCGATCAGGTCGATATTCCACTGGAAAAATTCACGTGTCCGGCCTTTCTGCGGCTGTTCATAGCGCCAGAAGGGACCAAAAGACCACATCCGCAGCGGGTAGTTCAGCAGGTTCTGGCGCTGGGCGACCATCCGCGCCAGCGAAGGGGTCAGCTCCGGACGCAGCGCAACTTCGGAACCGCCGCGGTCCATGAACACAAAAGACTGTTCCTTAACCAGCTCTTCACCGGATTTTGCCGCATAAAGATCCAGCTTTTCCAGGAAAGGACCGTCATATTCCTGATAAGCAAAAGATTCGGAAACTGCGCGCATCTGCGCATAAAGCCAGGAACGGAAGGCCATATCTTCCGGATAAAACTCACGGGTACCCTTGACACGCTGAATGATCTCTCGCATAAAAACTCCTCTTGATCGCTCACTGTTGAAGTGATATATTCATCAAATTTCAAAAGGTTATTGTAACATCAGAACACTGCATTGCCGGACAGCAGGTGACGGGAAGAGAACAAAGGACAAAAGGAATCATGTACGGACAGGGAAAGATATGTCCGACAAATCAGAACCACCGGCTGAACCAATGGCTTGCTTTGCGCCTGTAAGGCGCCGGTACCAGTGTTCGCTTGTAAGCGCATACCAATGAACGCTTTGCTGTGCACATGGCAATCGGAAGTGAATGCTTCGCAGGGCGCGGCCCGGTTGTTCGTGTGTTTGCATAGGCAGGTTGCCGCGCCTGGGTTATTTAGCCGGGGCCGATCGGGCTGAGCTTCGCTCACCCGTCGGCCCCGGCACCCCGTTTATCGTGTCAGGGTCGACAAACTTATTTTAGCGTCACAGTTTTCAGGTAAACCAACTTGCTGAGCTGCGGCTCTCTATCTGCTAAAGCTCTTCTGCGCCACCTGCATAACAGGTGGCGTTTCACTACTACAACAAAAAATGGGAGGATATTACTCCTCCCATCTTTTTCAGAATTTTTTACGAGACCTTATTTCATGAATGTCCCGTCGAGCATCTGGGCGATATATTCCTGATATTTCGCCTGGATCTCTTCAGGGATGAGGTCGCTCATCGCGCCGGCGGAAAGAACACCGTTGGCCATCGTACCGAAAATCGTTTCGCCGCCAAAGGTCCCATCCATAACAGCCTTCATGGAAAGGCCGACCAGGGAGGAGTTGTCAGTGACCTGTGAGCAGATGACGCATTCATTCTGACCGAGAATATCAGCAGGCTGTCCAATATCATAGACCGCGATCTCGCCCTTAGCTTTGTTGGCTTCATCGATCGCCTGGCGGGCCCCGGAGTCGACTGCGGAGGCATCGCCGAAGAACACATCAGCGCCCTGATCCATCATCGCCTTGGCGAATTCGATACCTTTATCGGAAGCGGAGAAAGAACCGGCATAAACAGGATCCAGAACTTTCACTTCGCGGCCTTCCTGAGCGGCAACATATTTCGCGGCTTCGCTGTAACCGGCATATTTACCCAGGGTGGTATCCAGTTCCATCCCGCCGATGAAAGCGATCGTGTTCGATTTGGTCATCAGGCCGGCAAGCGCACCGGCGATCCAGCCGATCTCTGTCTTATCAGGGAGCAAAGAAGTAACGTTTTTGTTAACAGCTTTTTCAGGAGTGCTTTCGGCGCCGTTCAGCAGCGCAAAAGCGACATCCGGATATTCTTCAGCAGCCTGCAGAACCGCATCGGTATACTGGTTGCCCGGGGCATAGATCAGATCAAAGCCCATATCGCAGTACGCAACGATGGAGTCATAATATTCATTCTGGCTGATGTTATCCGTGACCTTGTAGGTCCAGCCGTACTGAGCGGCCGCATCGACCATTGCCTGATAGCAGGCCATGCCCCACCCGCCGTCATTGATGGAGGAGTCACAGATCATCGCGACCTGATAATCCTTCGCGGAGACGACACTGAAACTCAGCGCCATGACCAGGGCAAGCAGCACCACAACAAATTTTTTCATAGCATTTCTCCTTTGTGTAATATATTTACGGTGACCATGAGGTTACCGTTCCTCACTGCGGTAAGGCTGTCCCTTAGCCGCCGGACCGGATTTCTTTCCGCCCAACAGCGCCAGGATGATGATCGTGGCAATATACGGGATCATCTGGAAAAACTGATAAGGGAGCCCGAAAGACATGACCTGCAGACGGATCTGCAGCGCATCACAGAAGCCGAAGAAGAGGCAGGCCAGCATCACGCCGACCGCATTCCAGCGGCCGAAAATCACCGCGGCCAGACCGATAAAACCGCGGCCCGCGATATTTCCTTCCACATAAGTGTTTGAATAACAGGTCGTCAGATAAGCGCCGCCGATACCGGCGAGGGCGCCGCAGACCACACAGCTGATATACTTGATCCGGATGACCGGGATCCCAAGCGTCGCAGCTGCTTTCGGATGTTCACCGACAGCCTTATAATTCAGACCGGATTTGGTCCGGTTGAAATAAATCGAGGTGAAGATCACCAGTGCAAATGCCAGATAGACCATTGGCGTCTGGCTGAAAAGCATCTTGCCGAAGAAAGGAATATCCTTCAGAACCGGAATATTGACCGTATCCATCAGTTTGATCTGGTTCAGCTGGCCGCCCGCGCCAAAATAAACACGGTTGATAAACGATGCCAGCGCGGGAGCAAAAATGTTGATCGCCATTCCGTAAACCGTATGGTTCGCGCAAAGTGTCACAGTCGCATAGGCATAGATCATGTTCACCAGGATCCCGGCAACCGCACCGCAGAGGATACCGATCCAGGCGCTTCCGGTAATATAGCACATCACAAAGCCCACAAGAGAACCGATCGCCGCCAGACCTTCCAGGCCGATATTCACCATCCCGGCCCGCTCGCTGTAAAGTTCAGCCGTTGCGATAAAAATCAGCGGGACCGCCATCCGGACGGTAGCCAGAAGCAGATTGGAAATGAATGCACTGTCCATGTTTACGCACCTTTCTTCCCGGATGTCAGCCGCAGGCGGAACGCTTCAAACGAAGGAAGCTTGACCAGTGCCATACCTGCGACCGTGAAGATGATCACCAGTGCCTGAATAATGTCCGAAACGCTGGTCGGAACGCCGGATGCAGCCTGCATCGTTGTCGAACCGACCCGCAGCGCCGCGAAGAATATCGCCACCAGGATCGTCGCGATCGGGTTCAGCTGTCCGATCAGTGCCATCGCGACCCCGTCAAAGCCATACCCGGCACCGAAACCGTTGATCAGAC
>CADBKS010000118.1 GCA_902795255.1 uncultured Chloroflexota bacterium | reverse complement strand
GCAACAGCATCTCCCAACGGAATCCGGCAAACAGCCGGTCGAGATGTTCCATAGATCCTATGCCCATACCCACCTGCACGATGAGCAACTCCAAGAGCAACATCGGCAACTGAGGATTGAGCAACCACTGTGGCGTGGCGCCCGACATGCCTACGAGTATGCCGGCCAACAGCGAAACGAACAAGAGAAGATTGCCTTTCATGCCTCGCCCTCCGTCTTTTTCTGCATGAGATGGTTGAACAGACGGGCAGCACCAAAGCTACCGGCCATGCCCAACAATGCCACCACGACGGCCTCAAGACCGTAGAAGCCGATGTTGTGCATCAGCGAGTCGTTGGAGCCCAAGCCCAGTCCGAAAACAAAAAGCAGGGCACAGATAGTATAATGAGCGCTTGTCTCTACTTTATGGATATGTGGCACTCGACGCAGCGCAAAGCCCAGCACGATGCCAACAAGCAAGACGATAATTATTCTGAACATTCTTTTCCTTTATTGGTTACGGCTTGCAAAGGTATAAAAACAGCATCAATATACAAAAGAAAAAGGCAGTCGATTAGCATAAAAACCGTATATTCATAGCTTTTATTGACCTGTGTCAAGCATTTCACATCTCATTTCAAATTTCCTAGGAAGGCCACATTATGAACAACAAGAGTAAAGGTGTTGTAAAGAAAGTACGAACCTATTATCTGCTGCTTGGTTTCTCGAGATGTTGTAACTTATGTAGCAGATTCCGAATTATCTTTGTATCTTTTTGAAAGTATTGCAGCTTAAAATGCTAATAAATACAAAAAAAACAAGCTGAATATTTTTATTTTGAAGGAAAATTTCTATCCTTGCAAGCGATAGAAAAATTCTATCGCTTATAACTAAAAAAAATAAATCGTATGAAGAAATCAATTTTCGTAGTAGCTTTAGCCTTAGTAGGCTTTTGCGTACAAGCACATGCAGACAATGGTGGTAACGATGTAGCTGCACAGTTCATCATTACAGACTGTGGAACTGTCCATCAGATTGCAACAGATGCAACAGCGGACGAGGCTGTAGATGCTATTGATAGATATTCCAGAGAAGATTGCTAAGACAATTGCCCAGTTTAGTGATCATTCTATACTGGGCATTTCCATTTGAACTATATGGTGAAGAAATCATTTCTTTTTATTTTCCTATTATATTTTCCTTTTTTTTCACTCTGTGCTCAGGGTACGGATTCTGTGCGCATGCAGGTGAACTACATTGCTACTTTTAGAAATTACATGGAAAGGCCGAATGCCTATACAGAGGAAAAGGTATTGGAAATAGGAGATCATCGGACCGCTTTCTATGGCAGATGGCAGAGACAGCGCGAAGAACTTGCGGAAACCGCAATGCGTACTCTTATGCCAAGGGAGCAATTTATGTTAGAATTGGGAAAATATCCTACGCCACGTCAGTTTTATTCTATTTTTGAAAACTATCCTTCACAAGGTGTTCGTACTGTAACGGACAAGATTCTCAAGACCTTTGTATATAAGGAACCAATTCCCACTCTACGATGGACAATGGAGCAGCGTGATACAACAATACTTGACATTCCTTGCCAGTTTGCTAAAGTAGAGATGGGTGGTCGTGTGTGGACAGCATGCTTTGCGCCTTCTATACCCTCTCAAGCCGGCCCTTGGAAGTTACATGGTCTCCCAGGATTGATTCTCTATGCTCATGACAATAGTGGCATCTTTAGCTTTGAGGCCATAGAGATCAAAAAAGGAAACAGTCTCATGAAGCGGCCAAGAGATAAGAAGGCCATTGCTACCACACGGGAAGAGTTTCATCAGCTAATGATAGAAGATGCAGCCAATCCACAAGAGTTTAACAAACGCTTTGGTATTATTGATCGTGCCTGGGGACCAGATGGAAAACCGCTCATTTACAAAAAGAAGACTTGTATTTTTATGGAAGAGTAGCTTAGTGCTACTCTTGTTGTTCTTGCCTCTGTTTGTTCAGGGACAGACATTGTCAGGTTATGTACGCGACAGCAAAGGGGCTGCTGTGGGCTATGCCAATGTCACCACCCTCAATGCCCATGACAAGATGATGACCTATGCCATCTCTAAAGATGATGGCAGTTTCACCATTCAATTGCCTGACTCTACGGTGTCTGTCAGCGTCAGCGCACTTGGCTACCGCACGCTGGTCACACCGCACAAGAGTGTGTCTGACGGCATGACCTTTACGCTTGTGGCTGAGGCATACCACCTCAAGGAGGTAGTCGTCAAAAGCCACCGTATACAAAGTCACAGCGACACACTGACCTACTCCGTTGCCGGCTTCCGGCAAAAGCAAGACAGAAGTATTGGCGACGTCATTGCCAAGATGCCGGGATTGGAAGTGAGCAGCGATGGTACCGTAAAGTATCAGGGCAAGGCGATTAATAAATACTATGTCGAGGGACTGGACCTGCTTGGACGGCAGTATGGCATGGGCAATAAAAACATTCCGGCTGACAAGATTGTCTCTGTCCAGGTACTACAGAATCACCAGCCTGTCAAGTCGCTGCGCGGTGTGCAGTTCAGTGACCAGGCTGCCCTGAACCTTGTGCTTCGTGACGATGCACGCGACGTGTGGAGCGGGGCGACAGATCTCGGCGCAGGCTGGGGCGACAAGCTGGTCTATGACAACAGACTCATGGCCCTGCAGTTAGGTCGCTGTTTCCAAACGCTGATGCTCTATAAAAACAATAATACGGGCAAAGACATCAGCCGAGAGGTCAAGGATCTCATCAAGGACAAGAAATACGAAGAGGCAGCCTCGAAGATCGATGAAGTGAAAAAGATCATTGAAGCGCATTCGGATACGCTTTTCGTGATCCGTGCGCATCCGGATGAAACACGGCCGGGTAAGGAATCGCATGAAACGGTTTCGGACTGGGTCCGGAAAAACCAGATGACCTATCTTCCGAACGTGATCTATGTGCCGCCGGAGGAGTATCTCAGCTCATATGAACTGATCCGGGCTTCCAAGTTCATCATGGTCTACAACTCCACGATCGGTCTGGAAGCTGCGGTCATGGGTGCTGCCGTACTCTGCGGCGGACGGTCTCGTTATACCCAGGTCCCGCTGTGTTATTTCCCGAAAACCATCCCCGAATATCTTGAGAAAGCTGAAGAACTGCTCAAATGCGACGCTGTCTCTGTCCCGGATTCTTTCCGTATGACGGCCCGCCGATTTATGTATTACCAGTTTTTCCATACGGCTCTCTCTTTTGAGACTTTTATTGAACCGGATGAGACATGGAAGGGTTATGTGAAGATCCGCAGTTTTCCGGCGGAAGCGCTGGATCCGGAAAAGGATCCGGTACTGCGGGTGATCCGGGACGGCATTCTGGACGGAAAACCGTTTGTTCTGCCGGACGAAAACAAAGAAATGCAGGAAGGAACTGAAGAAAACGCATGAAGATCGCTGCTTTTGTGCCGATGCGCCATCATTCCGTTCGTGTCAGCGGAAAGAATTACCGCCTGATGAACGGAAAACCGCTCTATCACTATATCATGGAATCCCTTCTGAAGGTCCCGGAAATCGATCAGGTGGTCGTTGACACGGACAGCCCGGTCGTGATCGAGGGACTTGCGAAGGATTTTCCGCAGGTCTCGGCGCTGCTCCGTCCGGAACATCTGCGTGCGGATGATGTGCCCATGAATGAGATCCTGATGTATGATACGTCTCAGATCCCTGCGGATTATTATCTGCAGACACACTGTACGAACCCGCTGCTGAAACCGGAAACGATCTCGGCTGCGATCCGGGCATTGCAGGATAAGGCTTATATGTATGACTCCCTGTTTTCTGTCACTGAGGTGAAAAAGCGCTTCTGGGATCAGCTGGCCCGTCCGATCAATCACAATCAGAATATTCTGCTGAGGACGCAGGACCTGCCCCCGATCTATGAAGAAAACTCCTGCATTTATATTTTTACCCGTGAAGTTCTTGAAAAGAAGCACACTCGCATCGGGGAGCGTCCCCTGCTTTTCCCGATCGCCGCACGGGAAGCCCAGGATATTGATGATGAATTTGAGTTTATCATCACTGAAATGATGATGAAAATGCAGTCCTGAACGGCTGCTGAATCGAGGAATGAGATGAAAAAAACGATTATTTTTTCCGCACCTTATATGATGACTTCCGTGGAACGGTTCCGCAAGGTACTCGAAGGGCACTATGGCCTGGAGATGATCGTTCCGGATGTGAAGCAGAAACTGCTGGAAGAAGATATTTTGAAATACGCCGGTCAGTTCGACGGTACGATCTGCGGCGATGACGTTTACAGCGCACGCGTGATCGAAGCCTGCAGCCCGCGGCTGAAGGTCGTCTCCAAATGGGGGACCGGGATCGATGCGATCGACCAGGCTGCCTGCAAAAAATTTGGCGTGATGATTGGAAACACCCTTAACGCTTTTACCATCCCGGTATCTGAAACCGCCATCGGGTACATGCTGAGCTTTGCCCGTTCCCTGCCGTTTATGGACCGCACGATGCATGAGGGAAAATGGGATAAGCCGGCGATCACCACGCTTTCCGAGACGACTGTCGGGATCATCGGCGCGGGGAATATCGGTCAGGCTGTCGCCCGGCGTATCCGCCCGTTCGGTGCCCGGATCCTGATGAACGATATCGTCCAGATCAAACCGGATTTTCTGATCGAAAATCATATTGAACAGGTCCCGCTGGAGCAGCTGCTGAACGAATCGGATTTCGTGACCTGCCATACCGACCTGAACCCGACTTCCCGCCATCTGATCAACGAGAAGACCCTCTCAATGATGAAGCCGACCGCGTTCCTGATCAACACATCCCGCGGCCCGGTCGTGGACGAAAAGGCCCTGGCCGAAGCGCTGGCTGCCGGAAAGATCGCCGGGGCGGCGATGGACGTGTTCGAAACCGAACCGCTGCCGATGGATTCCCCGCTGCGGTCCATGCCCAATGTACTGATCGCCCCGCATAACTCGAATTTCAGTCCGCTGGCCTGTGAACGGGTCCACTGGAACACGATCAAAAACCTGCTTATCGGGCTGGATATACCGCATGATGACTTCGAAGAAGTCAGAAAGACGATGTAATGCTGAAGGATACGATCAAAAAAATCACACCGGAGCCGGTCCTGAACGCGGCGCGGTCCCTCATTGACGGGACGAAGCGCCTGAAGGACATTCCCGATGCTTATTTCAGCCCGGAACGCCGCGACACGATCGAACGTCTTGCCGCGCTGAAAGACAGCCGCAAGGGCGAGCGCTGCTTTATTATCGGCAACGGCCCCAGCCTCAAGCAGACGGATCTGACGAAGCTGAAAAATGAATATACCTTCGGCCTGAACCGCATTTATCTTGCTTTCCCGGAGATGGGTTTTGAAACGACCTATTATCTCTGTGTCAACGATCTCGTTGCGGAACAGACACATGAAGACATCGAAAAGCTGACGATGCCCCGTTTCGTTTCGCTGCGCCATAAAAAATGGGTCCGTCCCGCGGAGAACCTTTTCTATCTTTACGGTACCTATACCGGCCCGACCTTTGCCACGGACATCCGGAAGCGGATGTGGGAAGGGGCCACGGTGACTTATATGGCGCTCCAGACGGCATATTTTCTCGGGTTCAGCAAGGTGATCCTGATCGGTGTTGATCACAGTTTCGCGACGAAGGGAAAACCGAATGAAACGGTCGTCTCCCAGGGGGATGATCCGAACCACTTCAATGCCGGTTATTTCGGCAAGGGGTTCCGCTGGCAGCTGCCGGATCTGGATACATCCGAACGGGCTTACATCATGGCCCGCGAGGCTTATAAAGCGGATGGCCGTGAGATCGTGGATGCCACGATCGGCGGCAAGCTGCAGGTCTATCCGAAGGTCGCTTACGATTCACTGTTCTGAGGCCCCATGCTGCCGTCTTTTTCCGTGATCACTCCTTCATTCAACCAGGCCGCTTACCTGAGGCAGACCATGGATTCCGTGTTGTCCCAGGATATTCCGGGGATGGAATATGTGGTCATGGATGGCGGATCCACTGACGGAAGCACGGAGCTGATCCGTCAGTACGCTCCCCGTCTCAGCGGCTGGGTCAGTGAAAAGGACCGCGGACAGGCGGATGCGGTCAACAAAGGGGCTGCCCGGACACACGGCGAGGTGATCGGTTGGCTGAATTCGGACGACCTCTTCCTGCCCGGGGCCGCGCGCAAGGCGCTGGGGTTCCTTGCCGATCATCCGGATGTGGACGCGGTTTACGGGGATGTGCTTTCGATCGACGGTGAAGGCCGGCTGATCAATGTGATGCGCTTTGCCCCGTATTCGGCTGAAGATCTGATGAGCTTCCGCGTGATCTCCCAGCCCGGGGTCTTTTTCCGCCGTTCGGCATGGGAACGTGCCGGCGGGCTGGATCTGAGCTATTCCTATCTGCTGGACCACCATCTGTGGCTGCGTATGATCGCGGACGGAAAATTTGCCTATCTTCCGGAGCCGCTGGCAGCTGCGCGGTTCCATGCAGATGCCAAGAACCGTGCACATGCCGGGGACTTCGGCAAAGAGGCTTACCGGCTGGCGGACTGGATGCTGAGCGATCCGCTGACAGCGGAGAAAGCGGCCCCGATCGAAAAAAAGATCCGCGGCGGTGCGGCCTGGCTGGATGCGCATTATCTTTCCGATGCCGGGGAGGCCGGAAAGAGCCTGAAGGCTTATGCCCGGGCTTTCCGTCTGTACCCGCAGCGGGTCCTGGAAGATAAAAACCGGCTGGCGCTGACGGTCCTGATGGCGGTCAGCCCTTCTGCGGCTGAACGGACTTTTCGGGAACGCTCGGCCAAACGTCTCGAAAGTCTGAGCGATTACAGGAAGTACCTTAAAGAAAGTTAGAATTATTTCCGGCAGCAGGCCGTGTCATGTGTACGGGTGCTGCCGTTGCTGGTCATTGTATGAAAAAAAGCCTGAAGACGATCCTGATCATTCTGATCTTTGCCGCCGGGTTCGCGCTGCGGCTGGCGGATTTTGATGATCCACCGCTCGATTTTCATCCGGCCCGGCAGATGCATTCCGCGCTGATGGCCCGCGGGTTCTACCTGCGCGCCGGCGGTCATCTGGAAGGGCAGAGCGCTGAATATGAGCGGGAGGCGATGATCATCGGGACGCAGGAGCCCTGGATCGAGCCGCCCATTTACGAGAAGATCACTGCCGGGCTGTACCGGGTGTTCGGAGCGGCGGATCTGCGGATCCCCCGTTTTACATCGGTCCTGTTCTGGCTGGCCGGCGGCATCGCCCTTTTATTCCTCACGGACGGATTGCTCGGGACGGCAGGCATGTTCGCCGCCCTGGGCTGGTACCTATTCTTCCCGTACGGCGTGACCGCATCCCGGTCTTTCCAGCCGGATATCATCATGGTCTGCCTGCTGGGCTGGACCATGTTCCTGCTGAAGCGGTGGACCGAAAAACCGGATTCTCTCCCGCGCGCACTGGCTGCAGGGCTGTGCGCCGGGCTGTGCATCCTGGTCAAGCAGGTCGCCGCTTTCCCGCTGGGACTGGCGATGGCTGCCGGACTGATCAGCTCTCAAACCCTGAAAAATACATTAAAGAACCGGTATGTGTGGCTGGCTGCCTTCCTTGCGCTGGCGCCGATGCTTGCGTATAATTATTGGGGGTATTTCGTTAAAGGCTTCCTCGTTCAGCAGTATCAGGGCCGGTTTTTCCTGTCCGAATTGCTGCGCCCGGCGTTTTACGTCCGCTGGATGCGGATGATCGATCAGGTATTCTCGGTCCCGCTTTTCTTTGCGGCGCTTTTCGGGATCCTGATGCTCCGGGACCGGAACAGTCGGGCCTCCTGGCTGGCGTATTTCGCGGGGTATATTCTCTATGGGCTGTCACTGCCGCATCATATCGGCACGCATGATTATTATCAGCTGCTGCTCTTCCCGTTTATAGCCGTCGGATTGGCTTCGCTGGTGAAATGCGCGGTGCGCGGCATGATGAAGGCGGCCCGGAAACAGAGCCGCTTTGTACCTGCCGCGGGGATCTGCTGTGCGGTCCTTCTGTGCGTGTGGTGGGCTGCCGACAGCGTGATGACGCTGCACCGCCGGGATTACCGGGAATGGCCGCAGCGCTGGATCGACTGGGCGGATGAGCTGGAGCCTTACGAAAACCGGATCAGCACGATCGGCATTATGGATGATTACGGTGGCGGCATGACCTATTGGGCGCTGCACAATCCGATGATCTGGGATACTTCGGTTGAGTCACTAGGGGAATACGATGCGCTGGTGAAACTGAACACCACCTTCTGGAATTACAAATGGCTGGTGGTGACGGATCTTGAAAAGTTTTATGAGCAGCCCCGGCTGCAGCGCTATCTGAACGAAACGGCAACTGTTTACCGTCAGGGTGCCGATTACATCATTTTTGATTTGGGAAATTAGTATGGATCATGATCCGCTGGTAACGATCGTTACGCCTTCATTCAATCAGGCGCCTTACCTTGAAAAGACCATCCGCTCGGTCCTGGAGCAGGATTATCCGAATATTGAATATATCATCATGGATGGCGGCTCGACGGACGGCAGCGCGGAGATCATCCAAAAGTACGAAGACCGGCTGGCTTACTGGGAGTCGGTGAAGGATAAAGGGCAGACGGATGCCATCAATAAGGGCTTTTCCCGTGCGAACGGAGCGATCCTGGCCTGGCTGAATTCGGACGATATCCTGTACCCGCATGCGGTGCGGGAGGCCGTCGAATATCTGACTGCGCATCCGGAATGCGGACTGGTTTACGGGAACTGCGATTTTATCGACGCGGAAGGAAACGTGATCGGCCGGTTCAACGCGAAGCAGACCGATTACCGGAAACTCACGCAGGGATATGTGCATATCCCGCAGCAGGCTTCTTTCTGGCGCGCGGATCTCTGGAAACAGGTCGGACCGCTGGATGATTCGATCTATTTTGCCATGGACTATGACCTGTGGCTGCGGCTGGCAAAGGTCTCTGAAATACGGTACCTGTCCGAAACGACCCCGTGGGCGGCTTTCCGTCTGCATGCGGATGCCAAGACGATCGCGGAGGATGACCGCTGCTGGCCGGATATGCTGCGCATCCATAAGCGCAACGGCGGTTCTGTTTTTTCCGTGATCTATGCAAAATACTGTCTCCGCAAGCTGCTCGGCCCGGTGATCCGCTGGCGCCGGAGACGCTCTTTGTCCGGGAACCGCAGCGCGGCACCGGCAAAGG
>CADBKS010000117.1 GCA_902795255.1 uncultured Chloroflexota bacterium | reverse complement strand
CCCCATGCCGATCTCGTCGCCGTAATAGAAAACCGGAGATCCGGGGATCGTCAGCATCAGCGAATAAGCCAGCGCGACCTTTTTCGGATCATTGTCCAGCAGCGGCCAGAGGCGCCGGCGGATCCCGAGGTTCTTGCGCATTTCCCGATCCGGCGCGTAAAAGTTCCACATCCACTGCCGGTCTTCCTCCGTCACCATTTCCAGCGTCAGCTCATCATGGTTCCGCAGGAAAGTGCACCACTGGCAGTTTTCCGGGATCTCGGGCGTATCCTTCAGGATCTTCACAAGGGAAGCCGCATTCTGGCGGCCCAGCGACATGAAGATACGGGGCATCAGCGGGAAGTGGAACCCCAGCTGGAATTCATCCCCATCCGCAAAATAAGGACGGACTTCCTTCGGCCACATATTTGCCTCGCACAGCAGGATCGCGCCGGGGAACTCCTCATCCATGAGTTTGCGGCATTCCTTCAGGAAGGCATGGGTTTCCGGCAGGTTTTCATTTTCCATCCCGTCCCGCTCATAAAGATATGGGACCGCGTCCGCACGGAAACCGTCAATGCCCATGCGCATCCAGTAACGCATGACATTCAGCATCGCCTCACGGACTTCCGGATTATCGTAATTCAGATCCGGCTGCTGCGGATAAAAACGGTGCCAGAAATATTGTCCTGCTTCTTCATCCCAGGTCCAGTTTGACTTCTGGGTATCGGTAAAGATAATGCGTGTTTCCAGATATTTCTGATCGGTATCCGACCAGACGAAATAATCCCGGTACTTTGAATCCCGGCTCTTCCGCGCCTCCTGAAACCACGGGTGCTGATCCGAGCAGTGATTCATGACCAGATCCATGATGATCTTCATCCCGTGATCATGGACGGCATCGATCAGCTGCCGGAACTCATCGAGCGTGCCGAATCGCGGGTCAACATCCGTGAAATCACTGATGTCATATCCGTCATCGACCATCGGGGACGGGTAGATCGGCTGGATCCAGATGCAGTCGATCCCGAGATCTTTCAGGTAATCGAGCTTTTGGATGATTCCCAAAAAGTCACCGTATCCATCCCCGTTCGCGTCCATAAATGAACGGGGATAGATCTGGTAAAAGTATGCGTTTTTATACCAGAGCGAAGTGTCCATAATTGCCTTTACTGACAAACAAAGTGCTGAATGCGGTTTTCACCGTATTCAACACTTTATTCTATTTGATCAATACCTGAAGTTCAGGATCAACCCTTGACAGAACCTGCCATCATACCGCGCACGAAGTAGCGCTGCAGGGACAGGAAGACGACCAGCGGGACGATCATGGATACGAACGCGCCGGCTGTGAGCAGGTGCCAGTCCTGACCGCGGGTACCGACGATATTCGCCAGCGCCTGGGTGATGACCATCTTCTGACCGCCGCCCAGGATGACCAGGGAGACGAGGTAATCGTTCCAGACCCACAGGAACTGGAAGATGCCGAAAGAGGCGATGGACGGGACGGACAGCGGCAGGATCAGACGGGTGAAGATCGTAAAGTTCGAAGCGCCGTCAATGAAAGCGGATTCGAGGATCTCCCGCGGGATCGTGCTGATGTAGTTGAACAGCAGGTAGATCGCCAGCGGCAGACCGAAGCCGGTATGGGCAAGCCAGATCCCGAGGAACTGACCGGAGAGCCCAACCTTGGAGAGGTCGCTCAGCACAGGGACGATCGCGATCTGCAGCGGGACGACCATCATCGCCACAACCATGGAGAAGAACAGCTTCCGTCCGGGGAAATTCAGCCAGGCAAAGCCGTAAGCCGCAAATGCCGCGATCAGGATCGGGATGATCGTCGCAGGGACCGTAACGGTGATGGAGTTCAGGAAGGAAGAACCGAGGTCCGAACCGTTGCGGGTCAGGGTCTCACCGTTTTCACCGGTATACTGAATTTTCTTACCGGTCAGAACATTTCTGTAGTTTTCAAGGGTCAGATTGGATTCGAAACCGATCCACTTCTTTTCATAGACTTTGAGGGTCCGGGTGCGTTTTGCGCCGTACCACTGGACTTTGGAACCGTCACGGAGAGTCACACCCTCTTTCAGCGCGGCGTAATCGCCGGTCACGGACATGCCGTTCGGCAGGGTGATGGTCATGACGGAGTTGATATCCGTATCATCATCGACCTTGACTTCCTGTGTCTGCATCCATTCACGATGCGGGAACACAGCCCACCACCCGCTGTTGAACACGTTGGTGGAGTTTCGGAATGATGTAACGAACACACCGAAGACCGGGATAAACCAGATCAGACAGATAATGATCAGAACAAGATGTGTAATGAAGGAAGAGGACTTCTTCTGATCGGATAAGCTGTTGTTTTTGGCTGCCATTAGAAAGCCTTCCTTTCATTGAACTGTTTCAGGTTCATGATCATCACAGGGATAACCAGAACAAGGAGGATGATCGCGATCGCGGAAGCGCGGCCGGTATTATACTGGACAAAGCGCTGCATGAAGAATTCATTCGCGATCACGTTGGTACCGTAGTTACCGCCGGTCATGGTGTTGACCACGTCGAAGGTCTTCAGGGAGAAGATCAGCACCGTTGTGGTGACCGAAATGATGGTATCGGAAATGACCGGGATGATAATGCGGAAGAAGATCTGGATCTCATTCGCACCGTCGATACGGGCCGCTTCCAGCAGTTCGGAAGAGATGCCTTTGATGGCGGAGGAAAGGATGACCATGCAGTAACCGGTCTGCAGCCAGATCATGATGACGATGAGGAAAATATTGTTCCAGAACGGCATCTGCAGCCAGGCTTTCGGCGTCCCGCCGAGCGCCACAACGATGGCATTCAGCAGGCCGGTCTCATTGCCCTGTCCGCGATAGTTATAGATGAACTTCCAGATCACGCCGGCACCGACGAAAGAGATCGCCATCGGCAGGAAAATGATGATCTTGTAATATTTTTCAGCTCTGCCGGTGCGGTCCGCAAGGACAGCGATGATCAGACCGAAAACAAGACACAGGGAGGTACCGAGGACCAGCCACAGCAGGTTGTTGCGGAAAACGATCAGCATGGCCTTATCGGTCAGCGCATATTTGTAGTTTTCGAGGAACGGCAGTTCGTTCGCATCCGTACCCGCGATCGCGGCTTTGAACGCGGAAACGACCGGGTCGAGCGCGATCCAGATCACGACGATGCCGAGGATCAGAACGGTCCAGCCGGATTTCTTGGACATCCCACCGGTGATCTCTTTCTTGGAAGAGAAGAGCTTGCTGATCAGGGAGATCAGAAGTCCGACAGCCACAGCCAGCAGCAGGATGAAGATCGCCAGCGTGATGCGCTGATAGACCGGCTCCATATGTTCTGTTGTCGCAACAGCTTTAAATGATTCCAGGCCGATCCATTTCTGACCCATCGCATCTTTCAGGGAAAGGATGAAAGTACGAACTGTCGGGATCGCCAGTGCCCACAGCAGGATCAGGACCGCAGGGCCGACAAAAATATACGGCTGGATCCTGGAACACCAGGTCCTGGAAAACCGTTCGACGATCCAGTTCGCCAGGAAGAAAAACAGGGCAACGGAACCGACACCCCAGACAATGGCGATAATGGTCAGGACGACCTGATTGCCTTCATAATTCTGAAGGAACCGGATACCGATTGCAAAAACCGCCACGATGACCGCCACAGCAAGGACCATCCGGATAAACAGCCAGAGTTTACCAAATGCGCCGGTCGGACTTTTTTCGCTCATATACACCTCCTAATGTTTTTGATCGAATAAAAGGTCTCCGGAAGCCCGCATTGGCATACGGGCTTCCGATGGTCTTTTACGGAAACCTGTGCCGGGAAACCCGGCACAGGTTTTGTTCAACAGACTTCCGTCTGAAAAGATTACCAGCCTTTGTCGATTTCGGCGACGACGGTATCAACGTCGGAACCGGTGACGAGGTCGGTCATGCCCTTCCAGAAGGTGCCGGCGCCGACAGCGGACGGCATCAGGTCAGAACCGTCGAAGCGGAAGGTGTTCGCATTCTGAATGAATTCAGCGATCTTTGCTTCAGTCGGATCTTTGTACCATTCCGGATCAGCATCGTTGTGCGGGGACAGAGCGCCGCCCTGGCCGAGCCAGAACTTCAGGGATTCGCCATGGCTGAAGAATTCGAACGCAGCGAGAACTTCCGGTTTTTCATTGAAGACACCGTAGATGTCGCCGCCGCCCAGGTACGGGCTGCCGTATTCTTCATCGATCGGAGGCAGATAGAACACATCATAGTCCTTCAGCGGTTCGAGGCCTTCCGGGAAGTAGGCAGTGATGAAGTTGCCCATGCGGTGCATCATGCAGCCGTCCACATCGTAGAACAGCGGTTTCACGGATTCGCCGAAGTTGGTGGTGGCGATAGCTTCACGGCCGCCATAAACGAAACCGTCGGTGAACCAGATCTCGCTCATGATGTCGATCGCGCGGCGGACTTCCGGAGAATCGAATTTCAATTCGCCGCGGGTCCAGGCGTCATACTGTTCCGGAGAAACGGTGCGCAGCATGATGTCTTCCAGCCAGTCGGTGGCCGGCCAGCCGGTCGCGGAACCGGATTCGATACCGATGCACCACGGGGTTTCGCCGTCTTCAACCATCTGTTTGCTCAGGGCGACCATTTCGTCCCAGGTGGTCGGGACTTCGTAGCCGGCTTCAGCCCAGACGTCCGGGCGATAGTAGACCTGGCTCTTACCGTTGTTGCGGGCCCAGATACCGGCCATCATCGGTTCGCCGTCAGGACCTTCCATCATCGCAAGATCGAGCCATGCTTCGCTGTAGTTTTCTTTCAGCCAGTCTTCGCTGATGACGTTGCGGACGTCGATCATGAAGCCTTTCTTGGCGAGGTTGCCCAGAAGGCCCGGCTGCGGGAAGTCAGCGATATCAGGGGCGTTTCCGCCTTCAACACGCATCTGGATGGTGGATTCGAAATCTTTGTTGCCGACGTAGACAATATCGATCCCGGTCGCTTCTTCGAAGGGTTTAATGGATTCTTCGAAGAAAACCTGGTCATTATCTACGAACGGGCCATCGAAAACGACCTGCGTACCGGCGAATTCGCCTTCATAGGCGCGTTCGAGGTAGCTTTTTTCCTGAGCTGAGGCAGCGCAGATCACGCTGAACAGCATCACGAAAACCAACAATACAGATAACTTTTTCATACAGTCTCCTATATTTATTCTCCGGAACACCCGGAGTTGCTCACATATTCTTCAGGCGGACTCCCGCTCGACCAGCGAAAGCGTCAGCCGTACCTGCTGATCCGCACTGTTCGGATTCCGAAGCTTACCCATCAGGATCCCTGCCGCGATCCGGCCGGATTCCTCCAGATGCTGGCTGATGGTGGTAAGGCCGAAGGCATCGGAAAAGTCCAGATCATCAAATCCGATCACCGCGGCATTGTCCGGAACCTTCAAATCCGCATCACGGACCGCCTGCAGCAGCCCGAACGCCATGATATCGGCCGTTGCGAAAAACGCCCGGGGATAGGCCCCTTCCCTGAAAACTTCCCCCATCTGCCGCCGCACCGCTTCGGATTCCATCCGGTTGGTGAAATAAAATTGATCCGGCAGGCTGTAACCATTCAGGCCCAGTTCATCACGGAAACCTTTCACCCGGTCTTCCATGGTGTAGACTGTATAATCCCAGTGGAATGGTTCGCAGAGCACACCGAAATCCTCATAGCCGCGCTCGATCAGGTACCGGGCAGCCACGCGCCCGCCCTCATAGTCATCATTGAGGATGCAGCTGCACAGCTGCGACTCCTTTTCGACCAGTACACATTCGACACCGGCCTTCCGGATCTTCCGGACCTGTTCATCCGAGACCATCAGAGACAAAAAAATGATCCCGTCCAGGTCACGCATCGAGATCGTTTCAATAAACCGGTCCAGCTGGGATTTTGAGTTTACCACCCGGATCTGCAGTTCTGTTTCAAAATCCAGTGCTCCCAGATGTTCATGGATCCCGCGGAGCCGCTGTACATAGGACTGGGAGGTAAAATGGGGGGAGCATACACAGATCCGCGGGACATTCTTTACGGAACGGAGCCGCATTTCCAGCAGCGGTTTGTAATCCAGGTCCCGGATCGCGGTCTCAACAGCCCTGCGTGTTTCCGGGTTGACCTTTCCCGGATTATTGAGCACCCGGGAGACTGTTGCCGCACTGACACCGGCCTTCCTGGATACATCATAAATCGTTGCTTTCTTACCCATTTTCCGCTCAAATCCGATTTCATGAAACTTGTTGCAGTGTAACTTGTTTCAATGCGAAAGATTTTACTTTATCACCCCTTTTTTGTCAAAATTTGATCAGGCCATAAAGATATTAATCATATTAATCAGGGATTAATGTCATATCGTGTCAGTTTCACATATGACACAATGATCGGGCCGGGATTGAGTATAATGAGAACATGCCAAGACAACAGGACCCTTTGACCATGGACTTCCTTCTGCTCGGACTCATCGGGCAGAAGCCGACACACGCCTACGACCTCTGCCGGCAGCTCAGTGAATCCGAAGAGCTGAAAGCGCTCTGGACTTTCCGCCAGAGCCGGCTTTATGCCGTACTGGACAAGATCGAAAAGAACGAGCTGATCACTACGCGCATCGACGCGAATGATTCTCTTCCCGCGCGCAAGACCTGCACGCTCACCCCCGAAGGGACAGCCACCTTTGAAGCCTGGCTGCACAGCCCGGTCAGCCATATGAATGAGCTCCGCTCCGACTTTTTGGGCAAGCTGTACTTTCTGAAGGACCGTCCGGAGGAAGAAAGAGCTGCCGTGATCGCACTTCAGAAACAGCAATGCACGCGATGGCAGGAGATCATCCGGAAGAAACTCGAAGAGCATCCAGATGCGGATGACTATCTGCATATCATCTATTCCTTCCGCGCTGAATTTGTCCGCTCCGCGCTGCGCTGGATGGATACCCTCTGAATTTATTTCATTCCATTCATTGACAAAACTATTGAGATCGGAGTGTGAACACTGCCATGAAAGACGATAACCGCGAGATCGAAGCCAAATTTCCCGTACGCTCCGTCGAAGAGATCCTTCCGAAGATCACCGCCGCAGGCGCTGCATGCGAACAGGAGGTCCGTTTCGAACGCAACCTGCGGTTTGATGACAAAAAGGAAAACCTGAGTAAGACCCATCAGGTCCTGCGTTTGCGCGACAACGGCGGGACAGCGGTCCTCACCTACAAATCCGACCGGAACAGCTCGGACACCATGGCGGACCGGGAGGAGATCGAAACGGTCGTTGAAGATTTTGACAGGACCCGCTTGATCCTTGAACGGCTCGGCTTCCGAACGGTTTTCATCTATGAAAAATACCGGAGCATTTACACCCTGGGCCCGGCCGGGATCTTTGTTGACCACACACCGATCGGGGATTTCGTCGAGATCGAAGGTCCTGATGAGGAAACGATCCGCAGGACCGCGGAGAGCATCGGTCTGGACTGGGAAACTCGCTCCGGTACCGGGTACCGGGGGCTTTTCAAAAAATGGAAAAAAGACAGCGGCTTTCCGGGACGGGACATGACCTTCAGCGATATCGCCGGACCGGAGCAGGCTTCATGAGCAGCAGCCCGCGCCGTCTGATCCCTGCCGCGGTCCTTTCCGCAGTCGGTGCTGCCGGATGTACCTTCATTCTGTATTGTGAAAAACTGCAGTTCCTGCCGGCAGCCTCCAAAACATTCATCGGAACGGTCGGACTCACATTTCTGGTTTCGGCAGCAGCCCTCTTTGTGATCCTGCCCGCGTGTCTGAAGGCTTTTGCTGCCTGCTCCCCGGGAGAAAAGGCCGCACTGGGCCTGACCGCGCTGATCCTTTCCGTTTTTGCGGCGGTCTGGTTCCCGGTCCCGCAGACGGGCCTTTATGAAAAACACTCCCTGGAGATCCGCGCGCTCGCGGAAGAAGACGGGAATTTCAAACCGGTCACCCTCACCTGGCTGCATCATGAGATCGGCGATATCCCGCTCCGGTCCGTCAGCTGCGGCACCGGCTGCACCCTTGAAGAATCGGGGCCGACACTTACGGATACGGAAGGCACCATCACCTGGCAAGGGAAAACCGCCGGCACGGTCACAACGGAGTTCCGCTCCGGTGAAGGGCAGGGAACCGCACGGATCCGCTGGGACGGACAGGAACGGACCGTCTTTCTCGGGAACAATGAACTCGAACGGCTGAGCTTTGACTTCTCTTTCCCGACAGCAGTCAGGCTGCCCGAATTTACCGCGGTCTGGTTGATATTTCTGCTGCTGGCTTTCTGTGCGGTCACCGCAGCCGTCAAACTGCTGCCGGCATGGCCCGTCAGGACCTTCGGGATCTGCGCCTTTGTCTGCTTTACGGTCTTCCGCGTCCTGCAGTTCCGGACTGCTGCGGAGCCGCTTTTCTTTATTGACTCGGAATCCTATCTCGGCATGTCCCGTTTTTCCGTGACGGAGATCCTGCGCGGGGTCCCGTACTGCCACGAGCAGTTCTGGTACTGCATCGCAAGACCCGTCACAGTCCCGCTGATCTATAAACTGTGCCGGCAGGATCCGCGGACGATCACCGCCGTACAGCTGATCATCTCCGTGATCTGCTGGGGGATCTTCGCCGTCTGCGCGGCGGGGATCTGCCGTTCGGACCGCGGGAAAAAAGCCGCGCTGATCCTGACGTTCGGGCTCGGCTGCGTTCCGAACGTGACGCGCTGGGATGCGGTGATCATGAGCGAATCCCTTTCGATCTCCGCCGCCCTGCTGCTGATGGGCAGCCTGCTGTGGCTCACCCGTCCCGCGGCTGACAGAAAATGGAAAACCGGACCGGCGGTCTGCACGGCAATCAGCGCACTGCTTTACGCACAGTCCCGGGATTCGGCAGTCTGGAGCGTGATCACTGTCATTCTTCTGCTGCTCTGCATCGTTCGTCTGCGCACGGATAAAAAATGTATCTTCATTCTCTGCACGGCACTGGCCGCCGTCTGCTGGTTCGTCATGAGCCATACCGGTGACCGCTGGCAGTATGCATTTGAAAACGTATTATTCAACCGCATCATGCGCGATCCGCAGGGAGAAGCATTTTTCTATGACGCGGGCATGCCGCATCCGCCATTCATTGAAACTCTGTACAGGACCGAACACGTGATGGCGACCGAGCTTTTCAACTCCGAGGAATACACGCCGCTCCGGGAATGGATCCTTTCAGACGGGCTGAAAACATACATCCGCTATATGCTCCATAAGCCGGCTGAAACACTGCGCATGA
>CADBKS010000116.1 GCA_902795255.1 uncultured Chloroflexota bacterium | reverse complement strand
CGAACAGACGACAATGGAAATGAAGTCTGGTTTGCCATGCTTTGTGATTATTTTAATAACAGTCCCCACGCAGTCAGGAAAGGTCTTCAGGATGAAGATGGTTTGGTCACCCACTGGATACACAGGCAGGAACTTGAACTTAGGATCTGTGAAGAACTGTTTCCGGACCAATACACATTATTGCCCTCGAAAAGATATGGAGAAACGGATTTTAAAAAGTTGTTTAAATAAAAAAAAACGGAATTAGCTTAACAACAAATTCATATTTATCGGGATTTTTCATAATCGGAATTTGTAAGAGGTATATAACATGAAATATGGCATCATAACAGATATTCATAATAACGTTATAGCCTTGCGTGCTGTTTTGAAACGATTGGATCAAATGAACTGCAGCAGGATCATTTGCTGCGGGGATATCATTGGTATTGGCCCATACCCTGAAGAAACCGTACAGGAGATAGCCGGCATTCCCGGTTTAATGTCCGTGAGGGGAAATCATGACAGATATTTACTCGAAGGGATTCCCACAGATTATCCTAACGAGGAGAATATGAGCCCGGGTGAAATGGAACACCATAGATGGGAGCATAATCTGTTGTCTGCCGAATCGGTCGCTTTTCTTCGCAGCATGCCATATAGAATTGACTTTTCATCTGAGGGGTTTGACATATCCGTTATGCATTCCTGTGTGGATAGGAACGGTCATTTTTCAGGGTCAAAAAAAAATCCATCCGAATCAGACTTGCTGGACATGTTTGCCGATGAAGACAGCGATATCATTCTGTATGGGCATGATCATGCCAGAAACATCTGCAAAAGTGATAAGCTGTATATCAATGTCGGCTCTCTTGGCTGTCCATCAAGGGATCGAAATATAGCACGCGCAGGTGTTCTCACAATCGAAAACGGAAACGCCGGGATTGAAACGATCGATGTTGTGTATAATGTGGATGAGGTCATCCATCAGATAGATATGATTAATTATCCGGAAGCAGATATTATTAAGAAGTATTTTTATGGACTTTGAGAGTCAAGACAAATTCCGGTTTGTGTGAGGATGTGTTGAATATGATCAAGCTGACTGAAGTGACTGAAGAAAACCGGCTTGATGTAGCTTATAAACGATGACAGCTCTGGACATATAGAGAAACTTCGCCACGCATGCAGCGGAATGCTTATTCGTGAAGGGAAAACTCGCTTGTGTCATGAGCCGGAAAGCGGGCTGTAAATTATTCCGGGCGGCAGCGCAGTGGGAACTGAAATCTCTGCAGAATGCTGCGGGCGTGAAATACAGGAGGTGACCGGATACAGGACAAAAGCAGTGAGCGGATATCTTGATATAGAAGCGTTATTCGACGTGCGGAGGCATATTCCCCACTGTTTCATGTGTGAACTGATCAAAGATACCGGCTGTCAGCATCTTACAGAAGTATATGACCTGCAGGTTATACAAGTGTTTGGGTATCTCTGCACCGGGCTATAGAAAGATTCGGTAAATATGAAGACGATCATGATACAGGAACATTTTCAGATTTTTGGGTTACGGTAAGACAACAGATGAATAAGAGCGTTTTCCCATTCAAAAAAAGATTTGGCGTTTTGTTGCTGATGCTGATCGTGTTATGCTGCGGATGGAAACCGGAATGCGCACGGGCAGAGGAAGTTTCCGAAACCGGACTGGAAGTTTTTCAGGTGAAAGAAAACTCCTTTTCCTGTACTTATGAGAGCGTACATCATACTTTTGTGCTGGATCTTCCGGAGAAAACCGAAGGCGCCCCGCTGGTCATCATGCTGCCGGGTTATGGAAATACGGCAGAGAGTTTTCGAAATTCGGTTCATTTTGAACAGGATGCCGCTGCATTGGGATATGCGGTTGCTTATGTGACCGGAGCACCGGATCCAAATGACAGAACTTCTTCGGTTGGCTGGAATTCCGGGATCAGCGCGGAGGGAAACGATGACACAGCGTTTTTGGTTTCACTGGTAAAGTATCTGCAAAGCGTGTATGCGCTGGATGGAACGAAAGCTTTTGCAGTCGGTTTTTCAAACGGCGCTTTTATGGTGCATCGCCTTGCGATGGAGGCGGGAGATGTTTTTTCAGCCTGTGTCAGTGTGGCGGGACTGATGCCGGTGAAGATCTGGAATGAGCGCAAAGCTGAAAACAATGTCAGTTTCTTTCAGATCACCGGGGAAATGGATGATGTTGTACCGAAAAACAGTGACGGAAGCGCGAAATACGCAAAGGATCCGGCGATCGAGGATGTGATGACCTATTGGGCGGAGTCCGGCGGACTTGATATCTGCGGTTCGGAACCACTGGGAAATGGCTCGGTGCTGACAAAGTGCCGGAGCGATGAGACCCAAAATCAGGTGTGGCATCTCCTCGTCAAAAACGGACGGCATTCATGGCCAGGCGAAAAGCTGAACGGGATCGACGCAAACAGGCTGATCCTGGAATTCTTTGCGGCAGTTACCCCCTGAAATTTAGATCGACCGGAAAATGTATCCTCCGTAATATACGGGTGAGTCTTATTATGAGCCACGGATGCGTAAAAAAATGTGACGTCTCAGGCTCATTAACCGGGTGCGAAGCTCCGGCTTCGAATAAAAACGGGTGAAGCCCAAACCATGCAAAGCAGGAGGGCCGACGGGGTGAAGCTCCTGCTCTGCTTCAAAAAAAACTGTATATATCGGAGATGGCCGCATACTTCCTGATTTCGTGAGCATATCAAAGTGAGTGCCCATAAATTCCATTGATGCGTTTCGATATAATTATCCAATCAAATCGATAAATCGGTGATTTGTGCGTTTTATATTTCGTTCAGCGTGAAGATAGCGATTCATAAAAATCGAGGGCATGATAATGGATTTGGCATATTCCCGACTGTTTTTTCTCTGTCCGGAAAAGGACATTGTCATCATCGGAAGGTGGAATTCGGGAGACTCATAAACGGAATATTCCGCTGCCAATGTCGGACAGCCTGCCATTTGAGATCGTACGGAAACGGGCAAGGTCACCCGCCCGTTTCCGAATGTCACACAGTTTTTCTGAGCCACTGACCGGCGTTTTACGGTGTGTGATTTTCTGCTGACCAGGTTCCTGCCATTGTGCGGTGATCATATTCTTCAAACAGCGATGCATCGGATTTTGCTGTATTCAGCGGCAGCGGGTCCGACACGGTCTCTCCCTGAGCGGTATAGACCCAAGTGTCATAAGCCTTCGGCAGGTTATTAAAGATATTTCCTCCGGCCATCGTGTTCTTCCCCAGCGTGATATCGGAAAGAGAATTGCAGCCTTTGAACATAGCGGACATCCCGGTCACGGCGGACGTATCCCAGCCGCTGATATTCAGACCGGTCAGTGAAACGCAGCCCTGGAACATTGAGTACATATCCGTCACTGATGAAATATCCCAGCCGTTCACGTCCGGACCGGTCAGCGAAATGCAGTTATCGAACATCCCGCTCATACTTGTTACGGCGGACGTATCCCAACGGCTCACATCCGGATCTGTCAGTGAAGCGCAGTTGTTGAACATCCCGGTCATGCGGGTCACATTGGAAGTATCCCAGCAGCTCACATCCGGATCTGTCAGGGAACGGCAGCCATCAAACATCGCTGTCATATTCGTGACGGCGGAGGTATCCCAGCTGCTCACATCCAGAGTCGTCAGCGAGCTGCAGCCCGCAAACATTCCGCTCATATCCGTTACACCGGAAACGTCAAAATTAGCCAGGTACATTTCCCGGACATAAGGAAAACCGTAAAACAGATCTCTGCCGTCTTTGATCCGGATGGTATCGCTCACCTTTACGGTCCGGTATTTCGGATCGTTTTGGAAAACCGAACCGCAGTCTTCCCATACCGCTTCTGAAGCCGGATCCGCCTTCGAAAAAGTGACGGTATCGCCCGATACTGTGTACTTCACGTTCACACCGCAGGTGCCTTCTCCGGCAGACTGATTTCCGGCCGCTGCGCCGGCGTTTTCGCTGACGGACCAGGTTCCTGCCATTGTGCGGTGATCATATTCTTCAAAAAGCGAAGCATCAGATTTGGCTGTATTCAGCGGCAGCGGGTCCGACGCGATTTCTCCCTGAGCGGTGTAAACCCACGTGTTATAGGCTTTTGGCAGGGAAAAAAAGATATTTTCTCCGGACATTGAATCCTTTCCCAGCGTTATGACTGAGAGCGAATTGCAGCCTAAAAACATCCCTTCCCACTCATAAGTGTCATTGACATTGGAAGTGTCCCAGTCACTAAGATCCAGATCTGTCAGCGATCTGCAGTCTTCGAACATTGAGGACATATTCGTCACATCGGAAGTATCCCAGCCACTCACATCCAGGTTTGTCAGCGATCTGCAGCCATAGAACATCCACATCATATCCGTTACGCCGGAAGTATCCCATCCGCTCACATCCAGATCTGTCAGTGAATGGCAGCCATAGAACATCGAAACCATTTCAATCACATTGGAAGTATCCCATTTACTCAAATCCAGGCTTGTCAGTGAACCGCAGTTCGCGAACATTGAATCCATATCGATCACATTGGAAGTATCCCAGCTGCTCACATCCAGACTGGTCAGCGAGCTGCAATTACTAAACATGCTATGCATACTGATCACGCCGGAAGTATCCCATCCGCTCACATCCAGATCTGTCAGCGAACTGCAGTCTGCGAACATTCCGGTCATATTCGTCACATCGGAAACGTCCAAATCGGACAGGTACATTTTCCGAACATAAGGGAAGTCATAAAACAAGCCTCCGTCGCTCTCAACCCGTAAGGTATCACTCACCTTTATGACCCTGTATTTTGGCGCGTACTGAAAAACATCACCGCAGTTTCCCCAAACCGCTTCGGAAGCAGGATCCGCTTTCGAAAAAGTGACAGTATCGTTCGACGTTGTATACTTCACATTTGTGCCGCAGGTACCTTCTTCGGCATAAACATTTCGGGAGCAAAGGCACAGCATCAGAAGCCAGATCCGGATACAAAGTTTTTTCATATAATCTTTCCTATAATTCCGCCTGCCGATAATTTGCGGCTTACATCCTGAACGTTAGCGGAATTAAAAAATATTTTATCACGCTGCGTCCGCCTGTGTGTAATTACAGCCCAAACATTATACGCAAAAATTTCATGTTTTTCCCTACAGGCGGAAACTGCTGCCTTTGCCGGCGGAGCACCGTTTTACGGGAAGATTCCTCCTCATTTATCCCGATATTCATCACAGTGTTTCTGTTTTCCGGTCCGGAGTCAGGCTTCCGGTTTGCTGCCGGACATGCTTCACAGAACACAGGTGTAAGCAATTGCCTGCGTGACCGGAACACCGGAGAAGATGATAAAAGATAATTTTCCGTTACAAATTCGGGTTTGTTAAGATGCAGGTTTTTGCGGGAAAGACTGTTATCTGAGAAAAATTGTGTCATAATTGCTCCTGGAGATCATAATGAATAAGATACATATCATAACGGATTCGGCAAGTGATATTTCACAGGAAAAAGCCAAAGAATGGGATATCACGGTCCTGCCGCTCACGGTCAGATTTGGTGAAAATGTCTATCAGGACGGTGTGACGCTTTCTCCGCACGCTTTTTATGAGAAGCTGGTAGAGACGGATGAGATCCCGAAGACGAGCCAGATCCCGCCGGCTGTTTACCGGGATGTTTTTGAAAAGGCGGTGTCTGCGGGGGATCAGGTGCTGTGCTTCTGCCTGTCTTCGGGCGTTTCGGGATCCTTCCGGAGTGCCTGTATGGCCGCGGAGGAATATTCCGGACAGGTGTTTGTGATCGACACCCGGCAGTTTTGTATTTCCGAGTATATCATTGTGGAGCGCGCCGTTCGGCTTCGGGCGGCCGGCGAGTCTGCGGAAAAGATCGCGGAGACCATTCTCCGGGAGCAGCAGGATGCCCATGTCATCGCGGTGTTTGACACGCTGGAATATCTGAAACTCGGCGGACGGATCTCATCCGCCGCGGCAGCGGTCGGCAATATCCTGCGGGTGAAGCCGGTGCTCACGATCGAGGAGGGGGTCGTAAAGCTGCTCGGTAAGGCACGCGGATCGCGGAATTCCGAAAATATGCTGACCCAGTTCATCCGGGAGATGGGCGGGATCGATTTCAGCAGGCCGCTTTGTCTCGGGTACACGGGGTTTGACGATGCCTTTCTCCGGAAGTACATCACGGATTCCGCGTTTCTGTATGCGGGACACGAGGAATGTCTGCAGATCACTCCCGTCGGAGCGACGATCGGGACCTATGCCGGCCCAGGAGCGATCGCCCTCGCGTTCTTCGCGAAAAAATGACCCGGTGCGGTGCCGGGGCGCATCTGACCCGGCATGCGGATATTGATAAAGGCCCCGATTCCCGGATTTGTGATCCTTTTCACATGCGGCACACGGGGAAAGACCTGCCTGATAATTTCAGGCAGGTCTTTTGATCCTTCATGTACACCTTTTTGTTTTCTCTGATACAAAAGGGGCGGCCGAAAAACAGGGCCGCCCCTTTTTTGTCCGGTTCACCCGCGCGGTTGCGGAGCATGCGGGGAAAATCCGCGGTATTCTGTGACGATAAATCGCCTTGTCGGTTCCGGAACCGGTCTGCAGAGGCACGGAAAGAGGGCCCGCGTATGCTGCCCGGTTTCCGAAAGAGAAACCGCCCGGTGCTCAGGAGAGCGAATGGCGGTAAAGCTGTTCGCCCTTTTTTAGATAATGGTCGTCGAGGGCGCGGCAGGCTTCGGCCAGGTTTTCGGAACGGATCGCTTCATAGATCCGCTCATGGGAGTTGGTCAGCCGGATGCCGCGGGATTCCGCATACGTGCCGCCGCTGTCCTCTCCCATTTTTTTCAGCAGCAGAAACATCGCCCCGTTGAGCGGGCTGAGCAGTTCCCACATTTTATACAGGCGCGAGATCTGGCAGGACAGCACGATCTGCGCGTGGAATTTCTCATCCGCCCGCGATTCCGCAAGAAGGTCATCAGCGCCCTCCAGAGAGCGAAGTTCGTCCAGAGCGGCCTCCATCGCCAGAAGTCCGTATGTATCCACATGACAGCCGCCTTTTTCCAACGCCAGCTTTTCAAGACTGCCGCGCAGAAAAAAGACCTCATAGGCGTCTTTCGGGGAAAGCAGGGCAACGGTGCAGCCCTTATTCGGATGATAATCCACAAGTCCTTCCACCGCCAGCCGTTTCAGTGCATCCCGCACCGGGCCCCGGCTGATGTTGAGCTTATCGGAAATATTGTTTTCAATAAGCTTCTCGCCGGGCTGCAGCTGTCCGTTGATGATCTGTTCCCGGAGGTAGTACAGCGCGATCTCCGAATAATTCTGCTTTGACCTCTTCTCTGTGGTTTCACTCATTGCATCCTCCGAAATGATTGAGCGCGTCCGAAATTCGTCTCATATCATTTGGAGTATACCGCTGATCACAGGGAACTGCCAGAATATGGCCGTAAATATAATACGCAGTCTCATGCCCTGTCAGATCGACGAAGGGACTGACCGGCCAGTAAACGGTGGAATGGATCTTCCGCTCGGAAAGAAAAGCCTGCAGTTCATCCCGCTTTTCCGCATAGATCACGAAATGACTGGGGACCGTGACTTCGGGCAGTTCGGGGAAGATCACCCGGATCCCGCGAAGCCCTTCCTTCAGCCCGGCAAGGACAGCCTGGTAATTCTCCCGCCGCTTCCGGCTGATTTCCGCAAGATCCGCACGCCGAAGCGTATATTCGGAAGCATCATCCCCTGCATAAGCATCAAAGATCTTCCGCAGCAGCATCTCCCCTTCCCAGAACAGGCCGCTTTCCGGATCACGGATCGTCCGGATCCGCAGGTCCAGATGTTCCGGATGCGGCGGCAATGGCTGTGTGCTGAAGCGGCCGTGTTTTTTTACGGCGATCCCGCCGCAGGGGACGCCCATCCATTTGCGGAAACTTCCCGCGAAATAATCGCAAAGCGGGTCGATCCCGTCCGCAGACAGCACGGAATGGGTCACGTCTTCGATCACGGTGATCCCCCGGTCCCGGCAGGTCTGCACGAAGCTCCGGTCATAATTGCAGAACCCATAGTAACCGCACAGAGAGATCAGGCTGATCTCATCCAGAACTGCCGGGTCAAAAACGCTGTGAAGGTTTTCATCCAGTTCATAAAATTTCAGTCTGTACCCGGCCTTTACAAACGGCGCCAGCACCGTCTCACAGGTGTAGATCGGCACGTATGCGGTCTTTTTGCGGTCGGAGAGGGCAATATCCTGCAGACAGTAATAACTGCCGCAGCGGCCGGACATCATAAAGGTAAGGTCTCCGTCCGGAGGACAGATACGGTCAAAAAAAACGTTTTCAGTGCTGTTTACAGGTTCAGGGGGGAAGGTCCCGCCGATCATTTTCATACTTATCTCCTTTACACCGGAAAACCCGTCAGGTCCTTACCGCAGACGCCTGTCTGACGGATCTGCGGTGAAATAGAATTGTTAACAATTATATATTTTTGTATTAATAATAAATATATTGTAAACTTATTGCCATTATTGGTAAATGCTATTACAATAACTGTATTACCGCCCACAGGTAAAAAACATTACTTATATATAAAAACAGCAACACGATATCTCTCAAGAGAGGAATAGGGATAAGTCTTTATGTATAAATTTATATTAAAACGACTGCTGCAGCTGATCCCCGTCATCATCGGTGNNCATTCTCGGCGATCAGGCGACAGCTGAGGCGCTGGCCATGAAACGGGAAGAGCTCGGATTGAATGACCCGCTGCTCATCCGGTATTTCAACTATATGAAAAACCTTCTGCGCGGGGACATGGGGACTTCCTATAAAAATAACATTCCCGTCTGGAACCAGGTGATCGACAGGCTTCCTAACACCGCCATCCTGGCCGTGGCAGGGATCTTCATCGCACTCCTGTTCGGGATCCCGATCGGGATCCTTTCGGCCAAGAAACAGTATTCGATCCTGGACAATGTTTCCATGGTCGCCGCGCTGATCGGTGTTTCCATGCCGAACTTCTGGTCCGGGCTGCTGCTGGTCATGCTTTTTTCGCTGAAGCTGGGGTGGCTGCCCTCTCAGGGGATGGGCAGCGGCGGTTTCATTCCCGTCCTGAGAAGCATCATCCTGCCGTCCCTGACCCTGGGGATCAACTCCATGGCGATGGTAGCCCGGATGACGCGGTCCTCCATGCTGGAAGTTATCCGACAGGACTATATTTCTACGGCTCAGGCAAAAGGTCTGGATGACGGCGTGATCACGACGCAGCACATGCTGCGGAACGCGCTGATCCCGATCATTACCGCGGTCGGGCTGCAGTTCGGGCACCTGCTCGGCGGTGCGATGCTCGCCGAGACCGTTTTTTCCTGGCCGGGCCTGGGAAGGCTGATGGTCGATTCCATCAAATCCCGAGACATTCCGATGGTCCTTGGCTGCGTGGTCTTCATGGCGACCATGTTCTCGATCGTCAACCTGATCGTGGACATCATCTACGCGTTCGTTGACCCGCGCATCAAATCCGTTTACAAGAAAGGAAACTGACAGCCATGGAAGAGAACCGCAATTTGCAAGCTCATGCCGAAAAGAAACAGCGTTCTCTCTGGGATGAAGCCTGGAGACGTTTCCGAAAGAACAAGACTGCCATGGCCGGTCTGATCTATCTGTGCATCCTGGTGCTCGTCGCCGTTTCAACGACCGTGATCGACTGGGTCACCCATAATCAGGTCTACAAAAGCTACATCATCAAACAGGACCTGCTGCACCGGCTGAAGGGACCCTCCCTCCAGCACATCTTCGGGCAGGATGAATTCGGCCGCGATATTTTCCTGCGCATGCTCTGGGGGACCCGTTATTCCCTGTTCATGGGCGCGCTCGCGATCATATTCGCCCTGATCATCGGCGGGATCCTCGGAGCCCTGGCCGGATATTACGGGAAACGGATCGACGCCGTGATCATGCGAGCGATGGATATCCTGCTCGCCATCCCCTCCATGCTGCTGGCGACCGCGATCGTGGCGGCACTGGGGACGAGTCTGGTCAACGTCCTGATCGCCATCGGGATCGCTTATATCCCCACCTTCGCACGAACGGTTCGGGCCTCGGTCCTGACCGTCAAAGACCGGGACTTCATTGAGGCCGCGCGGGCGATCGGATGTGATGACTCCGAGATCATCTTCAAATATATCGTCATGAACGCGCTGGCTCCGATCATCGTTCAGGCGACACTGGGCCTTGCGGGCGCGATCCTTTCGATCGCCGGGCTGTCCTTCCTCGGGCTTGGGATCCAGCCGCCGACACCGGAATGGGGAGCCATGCTCTCCAATGCCAGGACCTATATCCGCGATGCCTGGCACGTGACGGTCATGCCGGGGCTGGGGATCATGCTGACGATCCTTTCCCTGAACCTGATGGGCGACGGTCTGCGCGACGCGCTTGACCCGAAACTGAAAAATTAGCCATTGCAGGAGGAATCAGGATATGTCAGAACTCTTACTCGATATAAAAGACCTCAGCATTATCTACTCCACTGAGGATGGCACCGTGGAAGCACTCAACAAAGCCAGTCTGCAGCTCCATAAGGGCGAAAGCCTGGGGCTGGTTGGTGAAACGGGCGCCGGCAAGACCACACTTGCCCGGGGTATCATGCGCCTCATCCCCAATCCGCCCGGGAAGATCACCGGCGGGGAGATCTTCTATGAAGGTCAGGATCTTCTGAAACTCAGGGATAAAGACATGCGGAGGCTGCGCGGTCAGCAGATCTCCATGATCTTCCAGGATCCGATGACCTCGCTCAACCCCGTGATGACCGCCGGGGACCAGATCCGCGAAGTGATCCTCGCCCACAACGCCGGGATGTCCAAAAGCACGGCCCGGAAAAAGGCTGAAGATATGCTGGAAATGGTCGGGATCAATGCCTCCCGCTATGATGATTATCCGCACCAGTTTTCCGGCGGCATGAAACAGCGTGTCGTGATCGCGATTGCCCTGGCGTGCAATCCGGCGCTGCTGATCGCAGATGAACCGACCACCGCGCTGGATGTCACGATTCAGGCCCAGGTTCTGGAAATGATCCATGACCTGAAGCAGAAAAACAACAGCGCCATGCTGCTGATTACCCATGATCTGGGCGTGGTCGCACAGAACTGCGACACGGTGGCGATCATTTATGCCGGTGAGATCGTGGAATACGGCACGCTCCGCCAGGTCTATAAAAATATTCTTCACCCCTACACAGAAGGTCTTTTCGGATCCGTTCCCAGCCTGGACACGACCTCCAGACGGCTCAACGCCATCGACGGGATGATGCCGGATCCGACGATGCTGCCGAAGGGCTGCAAATTCGCCGACCGCTGTAAATATGCCTGCGGACTTTGTCTTGAAAAAGAGCCGGAGCTGAAAGAGCTTCCCGACGGGCACAAAGTCCGCTGTTTCCGCTACGAACAGGAGGGAAAATAAGATGGCAGAAAACAATTCCGAGATCCTTCGTGTGAACCATCTGAAAAAATATTTTCCGGTCCCGGCAGGGATGCTGCATGCTGTTGACGACATCAGCTTCGCCATTGACAACGGGAAAACGCTGGGCGTCGTGGGTGAATCCGGCTGCGGAAAATCCACCATGGGCCGCGCCATCCTGAGGCTGCATGAACCTACCTCCGGGGAAGTTTATTTCCAGGGAAAGGATGTGCTGGCGCAGGACAAACACGGGATGAAACAGCTGCGGCGCGATATGCAGATCGTCTTCCAGGATCCTTACGCCTCACTGAACCCGCGGATGACCGTCAGCGAAGCGATCGCCGCACCGCTGCTGGTGCAGAAGATCTACACAAGCAAAAACAAAAGCGCGATCGAAAAACGTGTCCGCGAGATCATGGACATGGTCGGACTGGCGAACCGGCTGATCAACACCTATCCTCACGAACTGGACGGCGGACGCCGCCAGCGCATCGGGATCGCCCGGGCGCTCGCGCTGAACCCGAAATTCATCGTCTGCGACGAACCGGTCTCCGCGCTGGATGTCTCCATTCAGGCGCAGATCCTTAACCTGATGGCCGACCTGCAGGAACAGCTTGGCCTGACCTATCTTTTCATCACCCATGACCTTTCCGTCGTGAAATACGTTTCCGACGATATTCTGGTCATGTATCTGGGGCAGATGGTGGAAAAGGCGCCTTCCGGCAAGCTTTTCGAAAAGCCGATGCACCCTTACACCCAGGCGCTGCTTTCTGCGATCCCGATCCCGGATCCGGACCTGCCGATGAACCGTATTACCATGAAAGGCGAACTTTCCTCACCGGTGAACCCCGGCATCGGCTGCCGCTTCGCAAAACGCTGCCCCTATGCCGCGGATATCTGTTCGGCGCAGGAAATGGTCCTCACCGAAGAAGAGCCCGGACATTTTGTCACCTGTCTGCGCGTACAGCGCGGAGAAATCTGAGGTCGTTCCCGGAAGGATCAAAAACTTCCGGAAAAATGTATGTCCAAAACCCAATCGGGACATATATAATATAAAGGAGGAATTATATGAAAAAATCCGTCTTATTCGTCCTGGTCGCCGTTCTGATTGCTCTGATCAGCACCACTGCCGGCGCTCAATATAAGGACACCCTCACCTGGGCGCAGGGTTCTGACGTTACGTCTCTGGACCCGCACCAAGGGAAGGAAACTCCCGCCGTTCAGGTAACCAGCCAGATCTTCGATACACTGGTCGCTGTGGACCCCGCCACCAACGAACTTTTCCCGCAGATCGCCGAGAGCTGGGACATCGTTGACGACCTGACCTATGTCTTCCACATCCGCCAGGGCATCAAATTCCATGACGGCACCGAACTGACCGCGGAAGATGTGAAATTCTCCCTCGACCGCGCGATCGCTTCCGCAGCGGTTTCCTACATCGTTGACTTTATCGACACCGTCACCGTCAACGATGACTACACCGTCACTATCGTGACCGACGCTCCGTATGGCCCGACCCTGCGCAACCTGGCGATCCCCTTCGCCGCGATCGTCCCGAAGCATGTCGTTGAAGCTGATGAACAGAACTTCATCCTCAACCCCGTCGGCTCCGGCCCGTACACCTTCGTCGAATGGAAACAGGGTGATCATGTGACCCTCAAGGCTTTCGAAGACTACTATGCCGGCAAAGCCCTGACCGAGAACCTGGTCATGAAAGTCGTCCCGGAAACCTCCCAGCGTTCTATCGCCCTGGAAACCGGTGAGATCGATATGGCCTACGATCTGGCTGTCAATGACCTGCCGAAGGTTCGCGACAATGCCGCTCTGACCGCCTACGAGATCCCGTCCCTGACCTGCTGGTACATCTCCCTGAATATGAACAAGGCCCCGTTCGACAACCCGCTCGTCCGCGAAGCCCTGAGCTATGCCATTGACCGGCAGCTGCTCGTGGATGCCCTGAACATGGGTGCCGGCCAGCCGGCTGATGTCATCATCGCCCCGGGCGTCTTCGGCTACTACAGCACCGGCGTCCGCGAATACAACCCGGAAAAGGCCAAAGAACTGTTGGCTGAAGCCGGTTACCCGAACGGATTCACCGCCAGCCTCTGGGTGAACGACAACCAGTCCCGCATTGAAATGTGCCAGGTCATCCAGGCCATGCTCTCCGAGATCGGTGTGGAAGTCAGCGTTGACGTCATGGAATTCGGCGCCTTCATCGCAGCCACCACCAACGGCGAACATGACATGGCCTACTTCGGCTGGACCACCTCCAGCGGCGATGCCGACTACACCTACTACTCTCTGGAACACTCCTCCCAGCAGGGTGCCGCCGGCAACCGCACCTTCATCGCCGATCCCGAAGTCGACGCTCTGATCGAAGCCGGCCGCAGCTCCAACGTTGCAGAAGACCGTCTGGAAACCTACAAGAATCTCGCCATCAAACTGGATGAGATCAACAACAACCTGCCGATCTTCTACAGCACCATCAACGTTGGCGCGAACGCCAACGTCGAAGGGTTCGTAATGGATGCCAATGGTTACCATCCGCTGAACAACGTTCAGGTCAAGGAATAATATCAATCAATTTTCGGACCGCCGCCTGAAAACAGGCGGCGGTCCATTCATGTACGGAGGAAAAGGAAAATGAGACTTGCCAACATCACATGGCCTCAGGCCCAGGCCTATTTCAAAGAAAACGATATGGTTCTGATCGGCATCGGAAGCATTGAATGTCACGGACGGCACAATCCGCTCGGAACAGATACCCTGATCCCGGATCACCTTCTGGGGATGATCGAAGAAAAAAGCGATGTGCTGATCGCACCGACCATTCCTTACGGTGCCTGCCAGAGCCTGTCACCCTATCCGGGCACGATCGACATTGATACCGAAGTCCTTTACCAGTTCTTCCGGCAGGTGATGCTCAGCCTTTACCGGCACGGCGCACGAAAATTCGTCATCCTCAACGGGCACGGCGGGAATATGAAGACGATCGAAAAACTCGGTCTCGAATTTGAGGAAAAGGGCTGCCTGGTCGCCATGCTGAACTGGTGGCTGATGGTTTGGGATATGAACCCGGCCTGGAAGGGCGGTCACGGCGGCGGCGAGGAAACGGCTGCCATCATGGGGATCGATCCTTCCCTGATCGACAGGGATGAGATCGGCGGACCGCTGAAGCTCTTCGACCTGACAGAAAACCTGAAAGCCACCGGCTTCCGTTCCGTTGAATACAAAGGCGTTTCCGTTGAGATCCTGCGCAGCACCCCGCACGTGACGGACAGCGGCTGGATCGGCCCGGATCACCCGAATACCGCCACCGAAGAATGGGGCAGGGAAATGCTCCGTACCTGCGCCGATTACATCGTCGATTTCATGGAAGAATTCAAAAAGGCTCCTCTGAGTCAGGAAAAATAAGATGATGGAAAAAGCACAGGCACTTGAAATGATCGCCGCGATCTCCAACGCGAACGGCGTCTCCGGATTTGAGGAAGAAGTGGCCGCCGTGATCTGCCCCTATGCGGAGACGGTCGGGGAGACCTGCGTGGACCGGATGCGGAATGTCTTTATCCGCCGTTTTAAAAACAACGGAAAGCGCCCGGTCGTCCAGCTGGATGCACATAGTGATGAGGTCGGCTTCATGGTTCAGGCCATCTGCCCGAATGGCACACTGCGCATCATCCCGATCGGCGGCTGGGTCCCGAGCAATATCCCCGCACATAAGGTCTGGGTCCGGAACAATGAGGGAAAATATATCCCCGGGCTGACAGCCAGCAAACCGCCTCATTTCATGACGGAAGCCGAACGCAGATCCCCGCTGGAGATGTCGCATATCACCATCGATATCGGTGCCACATCCGCGGAAGAAGCGGTCCGGGATTTCGGCATCCGCATCGGCGAACCGGTCTCACCGGATGTCAGCTTTACCTACGATGAAACGCATGACCTGATGGTCGGGAAAGCTTTCGACTGCAGGGTCGGCTGTGCCGCGATCCTGAAGACGCTGCACGAGCTGAAAGGCGAAGAACTGAACGTGGATATCGTCGGTGCCGGTGCCGCTCAGGAAGAGGGCGGTATGCGCGGAGCCACCATCACCGCCAACGTCATCAAGCCCGATATCGCCATCGTTTTTGAGGGATGCCCTGCGGATGATACGGTCGTTGAGCCCTATATGGTGCAGACCGCGATCAAGCGCGGGCCGATGCTCCGCCATATCGACGCGAAGATGATCACGAACCCCCGTTACCAGCGCTATGCGCTCGGGCTGGCGGAAGAGCTGGGGATCCCGGTGCAGGACGCGGTCCGGGCTTCCGGCGCGACCAATGGTTCAGCCATCCATCTCAGCGGGGCCGGTGTCCCGGTGATCGTTATCGGCATCCCGGTGCGCTATGCCCACACCCACTATGGGATCTCCGCATATTCGGATTTTGATAATGCCGTTAAGCTTGCATGCGCGCTCCTGCGCCGCTTTGACCGGGAGCTGATCTATAGTTTCTGATCCGTTCCCCGCACGTTCCCCTGTCTTTATCTGAAACTTTCAGAAGGCCCCGGATGCTTATTCCCGGGGCCTTTTGCTTCCGGCAGCTGTCTGCTGCCTGTCCGTTTTTCTTCCTCATGGTAGGATTGAATAAAACGACCTGAGAAAATCGGCATGTTTACGGTAAAAAAATTTGAAAAAGGTATCCGCCGTCAAATACCGGTTAGTCTAATTATGGGCTGTTGGAATACAAGTAAATCTGTCGGCCATGACACAATAACCGGGGGCGAAGCTTTTGCTTCGAATAAAATCGGGCAAAGCCCGTACCTTGTAAAGCAGGAGGCCGATGGGGTAAAGCTCCTGGACCGCATCAGGAAAGGAGTGGGCGCCGGCCTGCCCCCGCGGTTCAGGCCGGGTTTCTGACTCTTGAATGCCATGTGCTCATCAAAGTGAGCTCTTACAGCAGATAATTATTGGATCGATGAAAAAGAAGCAGACCCGATAACAAAAGCAGCAGGCATTTTTGCCTACTGCTTGTATAAAGATCTTAGCGGGATAAAAGATGATCAGTTGTTGCCCTGGACGGGATGGTATACCTGTTCGGCGACAGCGATGATATCAAAATCATTCAGGTCAGCAGCTTCGGTGGAAAGAGAGCAGGTCAGCCCGGGAACGATATCAAGCCACAGGAAAACTTCAACGGTTTTCCCGTCATCGAGGGCCTTTCTGTGCTCTTCCCGGTACCAGTGTCTGGCAAATTCACGCTTTGCCTGTTCAACATATGCCCAGTCATAATTCAGTCCGCTGATATCTTCAAGTTCACCCCCCGCTGGCTTGATGCGGGCTGTGAAGGGCATATCATTCAATGTGAACTGCATTTCGGCAAGTTTCTCTTCAGTGAGCATGCGGTAGACGATATTTTCTGCACCTTCAGGAACATCGAACTGCAGCCCAAGTGTTTGCATCAGACCATCCGGATCCGTTTCCGTCCAGGGATTGGGCATCCCGATAACGGGTGTCTCCTGAAAGGCATCGGCCGTGCCGAAAGTCAAAACGGCAAACAATGAAACCAGTATAAAAAACATATTTTTTTTCATATATTTCTCCTCTTCTGTCTGTTAATATAAAGCAAAATTTTACGATTTGTTCCCTCTGATGGCATATAACATTCGCCTGAACTTTTGTCGGATCCGGGATACCTGGCTGAATATAAAAAATAAAGGAATGATTCCGCCCGCACTGACAACGGTAAAATACAGGCCTCTGCTTCCGGCCGGCTTCATTCAGATATTCCATGATGATTTTGAAGAGAAAAACCGAAAACAAAGCGGTTCTTTTTACCGGGTAAGTATCGTTCGCTTTATTATAACATCTGCCGTATGAAACAATTCCTGTATTCATCAAATCCGGGTAATAATTTATCGAAGATCTGACTATACGAGCTCACTTTGATATACAATTGTTAATCGGAAGCGAGTTGATATGGCAGAGAAAAAAATATAATTTTCTCTGGTAAGTGCGATCCTGCCAATTCGGGCCCGGAGAGAGCAGTATGTTTCATATAAAAGAATTTGAAAAAGACGATATCGGCAGGGTGATCGCTTTTGAGCGGGAGCTGAGAGAACAGGAACCGGATACCTATTATTGGGAGCCGGACGCGGCATACAGAAAGCTGCTGGAGCAGAGTTTTGAGGACGACCGGTTCCGGAATGCCTTGTCATTTATCGCTGTGAAGGAAGATAAAGTGATCGGCAGGATCGACGCCTCGCTCATCAGCAGCAGAAGCGACGCGTCCTGCTTCAGCGCTTATCTGGACTGGATCTGTGTGCTGAAAAGCGAAAGGCACCATCAGGCAGCTCAGGCCCTGCTGAACGCGCTGAGAGCGAAGTGCAAAGAACTGGGCGTTGGGGTGCTGATCGCGCTGATGGCGAACAACGATGAGACCCAAAGTTTCTATAAAAGCGTGGAAAATGCATCCATGCACGATACCGGCATCTGGATCGATATTCAATAAGCGATTTTGACCAATTCGGGATTTGCAGGTGAAGAGAATGGAAAATTGTGAATGGTGCAG
>CADBKS010000115.1 GCA_902795255.1 uncultured Chloroflexota bacterium | reverse complement strand
CATCGCAAAATGAATTCTTATATGCGCTTGCAAGCACACTCAGGCAACAGCGCCTTATAGGCGCAGAACAAACCACCGGCTCAGCCGGTGGTCCTGATTGTTTGATATTTCAAATGATTTTGAAAATCTTAAATTTAAAACGGAAATTTATTATTTGCAATTTCTGTACCAAAATGCGAATATTATGCTATACTTTTATTGGATTATTAAAAAAGCTTAATTTTTAAGGAAGAGAGAAATGCAGGCTTCAATGGCAGGGGCAGTGATTATTCTTGCAATGGCACTGATCTGGCTGATCTGCCGGCTTCTTGCCGGGAAGATCCGGATCACCAGCCGTGCGTATGACCGTGAGAAGGACCGGCTGATCCGGCGGAAGATCGCGGCCAGCCTTGAGGAATCTGCACCGATCCATCTGGATATCGGGAGCTGCGCTGAAGGCGGTCTCGCTGGAGGTTCTCTTCTGGCAGCCGCGGAAGCGACCGAAACGGTATCCGCCCAGATGGCGTTTGCGGATGAACCGTGGATGATCACCGGCGGCAGCGGCGTTTCCGCTGCTGTTGAAAAGGAATCCGTGCAGACGGGAATGGACGCGGCTGATTACGGCAATTCGTTCGATTCGGACAGCGTCGTTTTCAGCGGTATTTCCCCGGTTTCCCATGCCGCGGGGAACAGCACTGCACTGGAGATGAAACCCAGCGCGCTTCACCTTTCGATGGGCTCTTTCGGGCCGCTTCAGGCGTTGTCCGATACGGTTTATTCAAAGGGAGAAGCGCTTTGTATTGCCGGGGATGACCTGGTCTCTCAGGCTGTCGGGACCGTGACCGCTGACGCGGTTTACGTGGGCGAACAGTTTGCGGAGGTGCCGGATGCTCTCGGCCGAAATGAAAAAAAGGACCCTGCGCTGCTTGCGATGGATGTGATGCGCTGGATCCTGGCAGCCGCCGCGGTGGTTTTCATCGTGATGGGGCTGCGCGGGCTCTGATCACTGCAAAGGAAGGGCAATGAAGAAATCGCACATCTGGTTTACGATCATATCGATTCTCGCGGGAGGATTTCTTTTTGTATCCTTTTTTGTCAGACAGCCGGCGGTGCAGGCTGTCAGTGACGGGTTTTTGCTGTGGGCGGAGCGGATGTTCGCGGTTCTGCTGTTTTTTGCGGTGGCCGACGGGGCGATCCTGCTGGTCCGAAAGGCGGGGAATGAGGCCGGAATGCGGATCGTCCGCATGGCCGGTTTTACCGCTTTCCTGATCGTGCTCCTGCTCGGGCTGATCCGCGGGCCGGAAGCCGAGGATTTCAATCAGGCGGTCTATACGGTCCAGCGGACCCTTGAATCCGCGCTGGCAGGCCTTGTCTGCATCAGCCTGATCTATGCTGTTTACCGGCTGCCGGGACAGCAGCCTTCCGCCATGAAGACCGGTTTTTTTATCGGTCTTGTGCTGTTTCTGATCATTTACAGCGGGATCCCGCGGATGATCAGCCTTCCGGAAGCGGCCGTGAACGTTATCGGCTGGATCGAAACCATCCCGCAGGGTGCGCTCACCGGTCTGCTGCTCGGGGCCGCGCTTGGCGGTGCTTTCACCGGCCTGCGCTATATCTTTTCCGGAAAGTTTTCCGCAAAGGAGGATAAATGATCGCTCGCAATATTTGTCCGATCTGCGGAAGTGAAAATCCGGAAGGCAGCCTGGTCTGCCAGGTCTGCAAGGCTGATCTTCAGGCCCTGCCGGATGATCTTTATCCCTCCGAACCGGCCCCTGCTGAGACGGTTCCGGATCCGGAAATCAGCCCGGAAGCGGAAAACGAAGGCGAACTGGATCCCGACAGTCCGGTCCCTGTCTGGCTGCAGAAGCGGTTCCAGCAGAAAGATAAACGGGATCCGTCCGATTTTGATTTTGATTCTTTTTCCGATGTGCTTTTCGGCAGCGCGGAAACAGCGAAGCCTTCTTCCGGGACAAAAACCGGGAAGGGCAGAAAACCCAGAAAACAGGCGGCTGTATATCAGCCTCCGCTTGGAAATATGAATGAAGCGCCGCTGATCGAAACGGATGAAGATCCCGGCACTGTTGAAGCGAAGAACTTCCCGAATCTGGAAGATTTCAAAACGATCCGCCCGGTAAAAAAATGGGACGATCCGGTGCAGACGGCAAAAGCTGAGGATGCAAAGCGTCAGGCCGATAAGGTGTTTGAGGTTTCACCTGTTCAGATGCCGCTGTGGTGGCAGCAGGATGCTCCGCTGGTCGAAACAGACCCGGCTGAGGAAACTGAAAAAGCCGCGGATACGGATGATGATGCGTATTTCAGCAGCGTCTCTCCGACAAAAGTGCTGGATCCTGAAAAGGACATGGACAGTGCTGCGCTGAATGATGCCGGCGGGCAGCAGGAAGTCCCGGCGGTCCCGGCCGCATCCGATGAATATAAGCCGGATTCGGGCAGCCTGGTTTCCGCGCTCATGAATGAGATCGACAGCAATTCCGTCACCCCTGCCCCGCGGGAAAACAAGGCGCGGAACAGCGGTACGGTGTTTTACACCGGCAGCCGGGAAGAACCGGCAGAAGAACCGCCCGCTCCGGCTGTTGAGGAAGTCTCTCCGGAAGACGGCATCAGCAGTGCCGCTGCGCTGGACCAGATCCTGCGCAATATGGGCTATCAGACAGAAGAAGAGACATCTGTCCCGGGCGCTGAACCTGCTGCCGTGACCGCGGATGAAAGTGCCGCTCCCGCAGCTGACGGAAACGGGGATACGGCCGCGCAGAACGTGGAGGATCCGGCTGTTTCTGTATATCCGGAAACGAAGATTCCCGAAAAGGATGACCTGATCGACGAACTGGATATCCCCTGGGATCTGTTCGGGTCGCAGGATATGTCCCTGCCGCAGTCTCCCGCGGATCCGGCCTATCGGACTTTTTCCCGCAGCGGACTCCCGGCGGACCAGGACAGCAGCACGTATCAGCAGCGGATGATGTCCTCCATCCTTGAAAAGATCATTTACGCGGAGAACTTTGTTCCCGCGGCGAAAAAGCGGAATGACCGCGCGGTAAGCTATATGTCCAGACTGTTCTGGTTCCTTGCAGCGGTCGGCGGGATCGTTTTGATCCTGATGACCGGGCTCACGGACCGGATCACGCTCCCCGCGGTGTCCGATACTGCGGAAACGGAAGCTTTCATGGAAGCCGCCGGGGCGGCTGAAGGTGATGCGCTGGTCGTTCTGGATTATTCTCCTGCCTACAGCGCGGAACTGGACCGGCCGGCGGAACGCCTGCTGACCGCCCTTGAAGGTTCCGCGGATGAAGTCCGCCTTCTTGCGCTGAACCCTGCCGCGATGCCGAACGCCCGCCGGATCCTTCAGGAACATGACGGAAAGGTCACATTCTCCGGATGGCGGCCGGCCGGCCTCATCTCGATCCGTTCCGCTTTGGCTTCGGAAAGACATCCGGAAAGCATCTGGCTGATCACCGCAGACAGCGGTTCGGTCCGGAACTGGGCTGAGCAGATCACCGCTTCAAATGCTTCATCGGATCTGTATGTACTTTCTTCCGGACAGCTCGAACCGCTCCTGAAACCCTATCTGGAGGCAGGCATGATCCGCGGCATGATGAGCCGGGATACCGACATGCTCCGGAATGGAGATGATGCCGAAAAATCCGGCAGAAAGCAGATGGCGGTCCTGTATCTGGCAATGCTGATCCCGCTGGCCTGGCTGGGAGGGATCATAACGAAATTCCTGCAAAGCGATCCTGATTACGGACGGAAAAGTGTCCGGAAAGAGGAAACTGTCCGCACGGATCCGAAAAAGGAGGCTGCTGATGACGGAAGGTTATGAACTGGCGTTTGTAATCGGAGGACTGTTCCTGAGCCTCAGCGCATTCAGCCTGATCCTCGGCGATAATTACCTGTTCCGTCTCGGGGCTGCGATCCTTGGCGGAGCGGTCTCTGCGTATACCTGTGTGCTGCTTGCGGAAAGTTATTTTTATCCGATGATCCTGGAGATCGCGGACGGGACGCTGCATATGTCAGCCGCACAGATGCTGGGAACCGCCGCTGCGCTGATCGGTGTGATCCTGCTGTTCTGCAGGGCCTATACCAGCAGCAAGACCGGCGGAAAGATCATCCTGACGGTCCTGATCGCGGCGTCTGCTGCTGTGATGGTGTTCGGTGCCGCCGGCGGAACGATCCCGGCGTTTATCCGCTCCCTCGCTGCACGGTTCCGCCTCGCAACCCTGACTTCCGGGGAAAAGGAAAACGTGTGGTACTGGGTCCGGACCTGTACGGTCCTGGTCAGCGCCGCGGCTGCCCTTTTTTATACCCGTCATTATGATCTCGGAAGCAGAAAAGAAGGCCGGAAGGAGTCGTCTGTTTTCGGAAACGCACTGATCGGTTTTGCTTTCGGTGCGCTTGCGGCGGCAGTATTCCTGACCGCTGCAAATATTCTGGTGGACCATGTATCCGGATTGATCGTGACCGTTCAATCCCTGATGAAGTAGAGGAACTTCAATGGCAGACGTTCGTGAAAAAGAAAATGAATCGATTGATGTCGTTCTGACGATCGATATCGGAGCGATCAACACGCGTGTCAGTTTGTTTGAAAAAAACGGCGGACGCTACCATTTTACGGGGACCGCTTCCGGCCGTACGGTCTATTCCGACGGCGGGGAAATCGAGTACCTGTCTGTTTCCGGCGCGGTACAGAAACTGGAGTCGGCGATCGGAAGACATTTCCTGGACGATAACGGACGCATCGTAACGCCGCAGAAACTCGGGATGATCGGGGCCGATCAGGTCGTTGTGACCTGGAGCGGCGGGGAGACCCCCCGTGTGGTTCTGATGGGGCTGACAAACGGCAGCTCCGTCCGCATGATGGCGGAACTGCTGCGCAAAAACGGCATCCGTGAAACAGCAAGGATCTGTGCGATGGAAGGCCGTTCGCTGACGGAAAACATCGGGACGGTCACTGCTGCCGATCCGGATATCGTGCTGGTCAGCGGCGGTTCCGAGGAAGGTGCGGAGCACGCACTGTACCGGCTCGGGGAGATTTTGCTGCTGGCGTGCAAGAGTATTGACGAAAAGAACCGGCCGCAGATCCTGTTTATGGGCAATTCGGATGCCGGATCACAATTTGAAAAGGTTTTCCGGCAGATAACGAGTATTTCGTTCTCGGATAATATTCTGGGGACCCGGGAGGCGAAGCTTTCACCGACGACGGCTTTTCAGAAGGTCATGGTCAATGACGGTTTGAAGCGCCACCCCGCTTTGAAACAGCTGCGTACGGAAACAGAATGTGAAGTGGTTTCCGGTGACTTTGCCTACGGCCGCTGTATCCGTCTGCTGAGCCGGATCAACCGGGCCAACCATTCGGCCCTGGGGATCGAAGTCGGAGCAAACCGGACGATCGCGGCTTTCGGCGAGAATCTCGGCCTTGAAATGAATACGCTGGAGGCCGGGATCGGGCGGACCCTTCCCAAACTGCTGGAGTCTGCCGACCTGAACGAGATCCTTTCCTGGGTGAGCTTTCAGCTGAAGGAAGAGGAACTGCGGGATTATATCCTCAACAAGTCCGTCCATCCGGAGCTGGTCCCTGCGAACAGCTACTCCGCGGAGATCGAACAGACCCTGGCACAGTTCCTGATCCGGACCGCGGTGGAAAGCAACCGCGCGAAGAAGCAGGTGACCGACGGGCGTCTGGGGATGGTGCTTCTCGGCGGTGCGGTGCTCCGGAATGTGGAAGATCCGGGAGACGCGCTGCGCATCGGTATGGACAGCATCCGTCCGTTCGGGATGACCGATTATTATCTGGATATGAACGGTCTTGCTTCGGCGGTAGGAGCCCTGGCAGGGGTAAACCGGGATCTGGCCGCGCAGGTCACATCTCCAGCGATGTTCCTGAATCTCGGCCGTGTCATCACGCCGCTCTCCCGCCTGAAAGAGGGAAAACGGGCTTTCAGTATTTCGATCCGTGATGACAGCGGGAATATGCAGAAATATGACATCATTCAGGGCGGGATCAAGCGGATCCCGCTGGAATACGGTAAATATTATGAACTGGACTGGTTCAATGTGAATAAATCCCTGACGATCCCGGGTGTGACGACCTGGACCTCTGTCGGATTCAAGAGCGGCTGTTTCGGACTGGTGTTCGACCTGCGCGGAGATACGCTTGAGCTGCCGAAAGACCGGAGCGCCCAGATCCATATGCTCCAGCGATGGAAGTCGGAACTCGGTGTCTGGAGAGAAAAAACGGAATAAGTCCGGCGGGAAACGGAGAATTCCCGGAACGGTTCCGCGGCCGGAGCGTGTGAGAGGCGCCGGCCGCCGATACGGTTAGAAAATTATTTGGAGAGAGATATGCAGACTGCCGCTGCGAAAATTATTCCTTCGGGTCCGATCCGCTGTTCCCGCAAACTGACACGGAACGGGACGGTTATGGTCTTTCCCGGACAGGCGACGGATCCCACCATGCAGATCGCCTGGAGAAAGATCTGGCGGAAACATTTTTCCATTAATCTGAAAGAAGCGCTTGACCTGCCCCGGAACAGCCGGCTGCAGGATTATCTGCTCATCAACGAGGGCGATTTCGTTTCGGTCAACGAGCCGATCGCCAAACGTTCGGACCGGAAGAACCGGACCCTGAACGCGCTGTACAGCGGCCGTTTTCTCGGCGTTTCTTCCGGCAATCTGATCTTTGAAGCCGATTCCGAAAATCTGGAGACGGTGTATGCCGGGTTCCCCGGCATGGTCACGGAGATCATTCCGGACCGCGGCGCTGTGGTGGAGACGGTCGGCGCTTACGCGGCAGGTGTCTGGGGCAACAATAAAATGGGCCAGGGCATTCTGCTGACGCTGAATGATATCGCCAAAGACGGGATCTTCAACGCGCAGAGCCTTTCAATGGCGATGGCCGGATCCGTCGTGTTCGCGAATACCTGTTATGATGCGGACGTGCTGCGGGCGACCGCAAGGCTTTCTCCCGGAGGCCTGATTTTCGGATCGCTGCCGTCCGGTCTGCTTCCCGTTGCGGAAGAACTTCCTTTCCCTGTGATCATCACCGACAGCATCGGGGCCGGCAGGATCTCCGATCCGATCTATGATATGCTCGGGGAAAACATTATTAAATGCGCATATCTGTATTCTGCTCCGGCAAAGGGGCACATGCAGCAGACCGCGGAGATCATCATCCCGCAGGAAGATTACACTTCGGACAAAAGCAGTCTGCTTTCGGATGTCGCGGTCGGGAGCCGGGTCCGCATCCTTGACGGTTATTATGCCGGTGAGATCGGTTATATCGCCGAGCTGATGCCGAAGGAAAAGGGCGGGGACGGTCAGTCCGAGCAGATCGATGACCAGGTGCGCGTCTGTATAGATTCCGACACGGATGTTACCCTTCCTGTCAGCAATGTCGAATTGCTTCAGGATGACAAACCGAGAATGAACCGCTGAAAAGGGGGAGACTATGGCTGATTTTGACCCGAAGAACAATCCGGAAAACTTTGACCGTGAGTTCTCAATGAATTCGAAAAAGAAAACCACCGGGACCGGGAAACTCCCGTCCTGGATCATGATCCTTGCCGGTGCGGCGATGATCGCGGCTGTCGTGATCGTAAGAAAACCTGCCGTTCAGCCGATCAGTGGTACGAAGGCATCGGTCGTTATGCAGACCGGTGAACCGGTTTCCGGAAATACATACTCCATCACCGGAGATGAAAAGGCCGGCCCTCAGGAGCTTGAGGCGCATTTCGGTTCCGTAAACAGCGGCAGCCCTGCCGCGGAAGCGGCTTCGCTGCTGGTTTCCGGGGACGACCGGGTATACAGCATCCAGCTCGATGAGCTGCCGGTCGATGACAGCGGACAGGTCGTCCGGTCTGATCAGACGGATCCGGACAGCCCGGTTTACTGGGTCGACGAAAAGCCGTTCTCCGTTTCTCTGGAGCCGGTTGAATCTGAAGATCCCGCGGCGGTCCCGGAAGAGACGGGATCTGTTTACCTGATCGATGACAAGGCTTACGATGTTCGGCTGGATCCGGTGAGCAGTGATGAACTGAAGGCGCTTTCGGAGGAAGAAAAGGCCAAAGTCGTTCAGGCGGGCGGGGCTTATTACCTGCTGGAAATGGAACCGGCACAGGAAGAAACAGCCGCATCTGCGGATCCCGAAAAAACTTCCGGCAGCGCGGAAGACAATGCGGATGCCGGTACCGAAAAAAGCGCCGGGATCGCGCCGGATGAAGATCCGTTCAGCGGGGAAGCGCCTGAAGTGGCTGGCGATACCGTTTCCGGACAGAAATCCGCCGTGGAGCCTGCGATCGTCTGGCTGAATAACAAGCCTTATGTGGTTTCCGTACAGCCTTATGAGGAGGCAGAGCAGGTTTCGAAAGACGGAAAAGCGGTCGTCCCGGTCACGGTCATTGACGATAAGGTCGTCGGAGAGCCGAAAACCGCTCTGATCGAGTCGGACGGGAAACAGTATGAAGTCAGCGTGGCGGAGATCGATCCGGATCATGCGCTTTCCGGCGCGAATGCCGAACCCGTGATCTGGATGGACGAGACACCGCTGCGTGTCGAACTGCAGTCCAATGATACGGACGGGGACGGATTTGATGTCCTGCTGGAACAGCTTCCCGCTGAAGAGACCTCGCGCTATTATGAGTCCCGGTTCGGCCGGCCTTATGAACCGGAAGTGGATCCTGCACCGCAGGATCCGGAGGAAAAGAGTGCCGGACAGGAAGAAACCCCGGAGCCGGTTGAAACGGAAGAGCCGAAGAATGACGGCTGGTTTGTAAACATCTTCCATAACATTTTCGGCGGCGCCCCGACCGCAACGCCCGTACAGGCCGTAACGGTGATCGCGGAAGCGACAGATATCCCCGCGCCGGTATCGACTGCCACGCCGATCCTGGTGCGGATGGCCCCGACCGCGGCTGCGCAAGGCCCGGTCCGTCTTGACGGTACCGGAGACGGCTCCGGCACGCAGAAGAGTGCGGAAGAAAAGGGAGGAAATGCTGTGGATCCCGCCCTTGTAGATGACAGCAGCGGAAGCAAACCTGCCCCGACTGCGACCGCAGTCCCGATGATCACGGTCCACCCGACCAGTACGAAGCAGAGCCCTGTTTCGGTGGCAGTTACGGTCGTGACCGAAACCCCGGCCGCTGCCGCAGCGTCCGGACAGCCGACCGCTGTTCCGGAGCAGGAAGAGCTCCCGCAGACCGGTCTGGCGGAAAGCTGGAATATTCCTTCGCTGCTCGCGATGCTGGCCGGCCTGCTGCTGGTCATCGCCGGTGTCCGCCGGATGCGTTCCAATCACTAAAGCAAAACAACAAACAGGCCGCGGTC
>CADBKS010000114.1 GCA_902795255.1 uncultured Chloroflexota bacterium | reverse complement strand
GCCATCGTCTACACAACACTGGTTTCGATCTATCTGGACGAGGCAACCGAAACCGGGGAATGATCCCGATCCGACACAACGGAATACCGCAAACGTCCGTATATTAATGAAATATGCTATATACCGAATATAGCCTTGTTTGAAAACAAATAAACAATGAATAAAAGAGGTGACTTATGAGTGAAAACGCCATTTATGCAATCGCCGCAGCAGTCGTCATGTCCATCAGTACCATTACACCTGCGATCGCCCAGGGATTGACCTCCAAGACCGCCATGGAAAGCATCGCCCGCCAGCCTGAAGCAGCCGGCGGCGTCCGCTCCACACTGATCGTAGCCCTCGCGCTGATGGAAGCGCTTGCCATTTACGGCCTGCTGATCGCCTTTATGCTGATCTCCCAGATCCACTGATACGCTGACCGTCGGTACTTATCATGACGATTCAGATATCACTGGTCATATGGACGATCATCGGCTTCACGGTCCTGTCGCTGATCCTGAATAAATATCTTTTCAAACCGCTGCTGAAAGTAATGGACACGCGGGATGAAAAGATCCGTGCAGGGAAAGAAGAGCGTCAGGCTGCGGTGGAGCGCGAAGAAAAGATCCGAAAGGCCAATGAGGCTGCCAGACTCATCCGGCAGCAGGAAGCCGTAAAAGCTGCGCAGAAGGCCGTTTCGGATGAGCAGAAGAAATCGGAGATCATCATCGCCGAGCAGAAAGCCAGGTATGATGAAGAGCTCGAAAATATCCGCAACAAATATAAAGAAGATACCGGTGCGGCTGAAGAAACACTCTCCGAAAGTATTGACAGACTTGCACTGAAATACGTGAAAACACAGATCTTGTAGAGGTCGGAATGCGGTTTATCTATGTAATCATCAACTTTTTGCTAATGGTTCTGATCATTTATATGATCGGCCGAAAAATGATCGTATCCATTTTCAGGGGAAGACGGGAGCGGATCAACCAGCAACTTGATGAGATCGCCGAACCGGTTCAGTCTGCCGCGGAGATCGATACGGATCAGAATCTCCGGATCGAATACAAAAAAGAGATCGACGCGGAGATCGCCCGCCGTGAGAAGACACTGCAGGAACTGAAAGAAAAGTTTGAGATCGACCGGGAAAATATCCGCATGGAAAGCATGCTGAAATCCAGGCAAAAGCTGGTCCAGCTGACGATGGATAAAGCCCGTGAATACATGAAGGATGAGAGCTTCCAGAAGTCCATGCGGGACCAGGAAGATAAGGTCGCGGACCGCATCCTCAGCCTGATCAAACTGACCCCTGGCGACATGATGTACCTGGAAAAGAAAGGCGTGCTCTATGTCACGCTGATGTCCTCCGGCCCACTCAAACAGACGACGATCGACCGCATCCACAAAGCCACCGACGATCTGCTTGCGACCGTCAACGGGAAATCCTCCTTCAGGATCGTTGATGATGAAGAAGGCCTGCTCGGCGGTTTCCGGCTGCGTATCGGGGATACGATCTATGACTACACCGTCAAAGACCGTCTTTACATGCTCGAAGAATCCCTGAATGCCATGCCGCTGAAAGAAACCGACTTCGAAAACATGCTTAAGAAGATGCGGAAAACCGTCGACAAGATCAAGATCGATGTAGATGTTTTCCAGGTCGGCCGTGTGCTGTCCGTTTCGGACGGCATCTGCTGGATGGACGGTCTTTCCGACATTATGTACGGTGAACTGGTCGAATTCACGGAAGCCTACAAAAAGATGTACGGTATGGTCATGGATGTGCAGCAGGATAAGATCGGCTGCATGATCTTCGGCAAATTCGAACATATCGAAAGCTTCTCCCGTGTCCGCCGGCTCGGCAGAATGGCTGATATTCCGGTGGGCGAGGAACTGCTCGGCCGGATCGTCGACCCGATCGGCAAACCGATCGACGGGAAGGGGCGTCTCTGGAGCCATGAAGTCCGTCCGATCGAAAACGCTGCCCCGGCGATCCCTGACCGTCAGCCGGTCAAAGTTCCGCTCGAAACCGGGATCAAAGCCATCGATGCCCTGGTACCGATCGGCCGCGGTCAGCGTGAACTGATCATCGGCGACCGCCAGACCGGCAAATCCGCCATCGTTCTCGATACCATCATCAATCAGAAAGATAAAGACGTTATCTGCATTTACGTTGCCATCGGGCAGAAGGAAACCACCGTGGCCACCATGGCCGAGCGTCTGGAAAAATACGGAGCCATGGATTACACGACCATCGTGTGCGCATCCGCGTCCGACTCCGCATCTCTGCAGTACATCGCACCGTTTGCCGGCACCGCGATGGGCGAATACTTCATGTACAAGGGCAAAGATGTGCTGATCATCTATGACGATCTCTCCAAGCATGCCATCGCTTACCGCGAACTTTCCCTGCTGCTGCACAGACCTTCCGGCCGTGAAGCTTTCCCTGGCGACATTTTCTATCTGCATTCCCGCCTGCTGGAACGTTCTGCGAACCTTACCGAAGAAGCCGGCGGCGGCAGCATGACTGCCCTGCCGATCATCGAAACCCTGGCGGGGGACATTTCCGCGTATATCCCGACCAACGTGATCTCGATCACAGACGGTCAGATCTTCCTGGAAAGCGACCTCTTCAACGCCGGGCAGCGTCCTGCGGTGAATGTCGGCCTGTCCGTATCGCGTGTCGGCGGATCCGCGCAGACGAAGCTCATGAAACAGGTCTCCTCGAACCTCCGCACCGGCCTTGCCCAGTACCGCGAATACGCCTCCTTCACCCAGTTTGGTGCGGAGATCGATGAAGCAACACGCAAGACACTCGCGGCCGGTGAACGGATGATGGCAGTCCTGAAACAGGAACGCTTCAAGCCCATGCCGACCTGGGAACAGGCGCTGCTGATCTATGCAGTGTCCAATGGTGCGGCGGACAAATGGGAGCCGGCCCGCATCCCGCAGTTTGAGACCGAGTTTCTTAACTGGATGAAGACCACAAAAGGCCCGATCTGCGAACAGCTGAAAACCGGCAATAAAATGAGCAAAGAACAGCGCAGTGTGCTGAATGCCGCGCTGGCTGAATTCGGGGAACGCGCCTGATCATGGCCAGCCTGCAGGTCCTGCGGAAACGCTACAAAAGCATCCGTGCCACGGCTGACATGGCTGCGGCAATGAAGACGGCTTCCTCCGTCAAATATGCCCGGATCTCCCGGATGCTCAATGCCATTGACGCTTACAGCAAGGCATGCAGCGATGCGCTGGCCCTGTTCGGGACGAATGTTCTCCCCCGCAGAACAGATTCCGTAAAATCACGGAACTGCCTGGTCGTGCTTACCAACGACCGGGGCTTCTGCGGCGGGTTCAACGGCGAACTGCTGCGGTTCTTTGAAAGCGAACTGCTCGCTGAGCCGGAGAACCCGCTGCTGTTCCTTTACGGACAGAAAGGCGCGGTATTCTGCAATACCAGAGGATATGCTTTTGAACCGCTGCAACTCCCGGATATCCCGACCTATCAGGATGCGGAAACCCTGACCGGGAAACTGTTTGAGATCTATGCATCCGGCGAAGCAGACCGGATCGACCTGATCTATCAGCGGTTCGACAACATGATGAAACAGACACCCGTCCGTCAGACGATCCTCCCGCTTGCGGAAAAGCCGGAAGCCGGAGAAAAAGCGGATATGCTGTTTCTGCCGGACCGGGAAACCGCACAGATGACGCCGCCGATGTATTGCCTGACCAACAGCATCTACCGGATCCTGCTCGGGCATGCCGGCGGAGCCCAGGCGGCAACGACGATCGCCATGCGCAGCGCCTGCGATAACGCGGACAAATCTCTGGCCAGGCTGGAGATCCTGATCAACCGCATCCGTCAGGCGGAGGTCACCAACAGCGTGATCGAAACCTCCTCCTTTATGGTAGGACAGTAATTTTTCACCAATAACGATGCTTTTCAAAGAAAGGCTGGATTTGTAACTATGGCAAAAGGTAATATCGGAAGAATCGAAAGAATCAGCGGCCCGGTAGTTGATGTGATCTTTGACAACATCAGCCAAGTCCCGGACATTTTCCACGCGGTGGAAGTTCCCCTTGAAAACGGAAAAACAGATGTTCTTGAATGCCTCCAGCAGCTCGGGAACGGGGAAGTCCGCTGTATCGCCATGCAGCCTACAGACGGTCTTTCAAGAGGCGTAAGAGTCTATGACACCGGCGCACCGATCAGCGTTCCGGTCGGAGACTGCATGCTCGGACGGATGAGCAATGTGCTGGGGAAACCGATCGACCGCGCCGGCGACATCGTCAGCGATGAATACTGGCCGATCCACCACTCCGCACCGGAATACACCCAGATCGTTCCTTCTCAGGATATTCTGGAGACCGGGATCAAGGTGATCGACCTGATGACCCCGTATGCCCGCGGCGGCAAGATCGGTCTGTTCGGCGGTGCCGGTGTCGGCAAGACCGTCCTGATCATGGAGCTCATCCGCAACATTGCCTACGAACATGACGGCTACTCCGTGTTTGCAGGCGTCGGGGAACGTTCCCGTGAGGGAAATGATCTGTGGCTCGAAATGAAAGAATCCGGCGTTTTGGACAAAACCGCGCTGGTTTTCGGTCAGATGAATGAAACGGCCGGTGCGCGTCTGCGTGTCCCGCTGGCAGGTCTGACCATCGCTGAATACTTCCGCGAAAACTCTCATAAAGACGTTCTGCTCTTTATCGATAACATTTTCCGCTTTACGCAGGCCGGCTCCGAAGTCTCCGCGCTGCTCGGAAGAATGCCTTCCGCAGTCGGTTACCAGCCGACCCTCGCATCCGAAATGGGGATGCTGCAGGAACGGATCGTTTCGACCCACAACGGGTCCATCACATCCGTACAGGCCATTTATGTCCCGGCGGATGACCTGACCGATCCGGCTCCCGCCACAACATTCTCCCATCTGGATGCCACCACCGTGCTCTCCCGCAACATTGTGGAACTCGGAATCTATCCGGCGGTCTCCCCGCTGGAATCCTCTTCCCGCATGCTCACCGAAGATGCGGTCGGCAAACGCCATTACGAAACCGCCAAGGAAGTGCAGCGTATCCTGCAGCGCTATCAGGAACTGCTGGACATCATCGCGATCCTCGGTATGGAAGAACTTTCCGAAGAAGACCGCAGGACGGTCAGCCGCGCCCGCCGTGTGCAGCGCTTCATGAGCCAGCCTTTCCATGTAGCCGAAAGCTTCACCGGCGTTCCGGGTGAATTCGTCCGTATGGAAGACACCATCAAAGGCTTCGAAGCGATCCTCGGCGGCGAACTGGACAGCGTCCCGGAGCAGGCATTCATGCTTTCCGGAAATATTGACAGCGTCTACGCCAAGAGCAAGGAATTATGAGCGCACTGACGCTGAAAATCGTGAGTCCGCAGGGGGTCGGGCTGACCGTGAACTGCGACAGCATCAGTCTCTGGATGGCTCCGGACCGCAAGGGGAAAGGCGAAGGCAGCATCGGCATCCGCAAAGGACACGCCAATGCCGTGATCGCGCTGGGGACCGGGAAAGCCGAAGCAAAGCTGGACGGGAAAACGGTCTACACTGCCGTCACGGAAGGCGGCTTCGCGACCGTTCTGGATGACACCGTCACCGTCGTCACACAGAAAATAGTCCAGCAGCAGAACTGAATGCTTCAAAACATCAGAATAAAAAAGTCCGGATCAGATCCGGACTTTTTTTATTCTGAATGGAACCGCTTACCGTTCGCTGATCACTTTCTGGATCATCGCCAGCTTTTCGGTAACTTCCGGTGTAAGGGAGTTCTGCGCCTTGCCCTCTTCGATCAGTTCCGCGACAAGTGTTTTCATCTCATCATTTGCAAGTTCCGGTTCCTCATCGATCAGTGCCCGGAGCGCGTCTTCGCTTTCAGCACCGAGCATTTTTTCAAGGTGCTGGACAGCTTCCGGCGCCGTATAAAGCTTCTTGATCAGGTCAAGCAGCTGCTGCAGCTTTCCGGAGCGCATAAAATCACCGTTTTTGCGGGCCAGGGCCAGTTCTTCATTGACGATATCCGTGAACTGCTGATCGATCGCGCGCACCGCCTGATAAAGGGCCGATTCCATATCATCCTGCTTCAGGATCTCTTCAAGAAGCTTTTTGCGCGCTTCCTTTTCCTCCGCGAGTGCCTGGTCAATACGCTGCGTCAGATCCAGCAGCTTGGTGCGGATCTCCGTAAACTTTTCCTTTTCATCACCTTCCGCAGCATTGATCCGGCTGCTCAGTTTGGTGAAGAAATCGTAATCCATCCCGTTGCGGGCCAACCCGGCAAGCGTCTGCAGATAAGCATCATCCGGAGAAGCCAGGACCAGATCCAGCAGCGTATCCTGGTTCAGCCGGTCCCCAAGGTCCTGCAGGTCTTTGATCGCCTGCTGTGTCGAATCCGCGCGTTTTTTCAGCTGCCGCCCGTATTCCGTCTCCGTGAAAAGGACCTCCTGAAGCTGTTTCAGGGTCTCAAAAGCCTGTTTGTCACGCATCTGGACCGCAGCGTCCATCGTGTTATTCAGCATGATGAAGAAACTCTGATCCATATGGGATTCTTCCTGACGGATCACTTCTTTCAGGGAATCCGGAGAAGTCTGGATCAGTCTGCGGATCAGCTCGCCCTTATACTTCTGTTCATCCAGCATTTCCTTGGTAATGCCGTCCGCGCCGAGGATCGTTTCGATCAGCGTATCATAAGTCAGCATCGGCCGTGCCTGGAAGAGGTAGCCCTTCTTTTTTTCCGGAGGCAGACTGTTTACGACTTTTGTGATCATCGGTCCGAGGATCTTCTCCTGTTCGGGCAGGGTCATATTCAGTTCGGCAGGAAAATAAGTCAGCAGCAGTTCCTTTTCCGGATCATGATAAACGATCGGCAGGGCGATCTGCGATTGGTAACCGCAGGAAGGACAGACAGCGATGTTTGCCGCACCGCGGAGAAGACGTTCCTTATCCAGCGGGTCAACACCGACATCAAAAATCTGCTGTACATCTGCGATCATTTGTCCGCCGCAGCGCGGGCAGGGGGTTGTAGTCTGAGCCATAAAAGCATCCTTCTTCGATCAATATCGGATTTGCTCACGCAAATCACAAAATAAATTATACTATAATCAGTGATTTGCGACCAACGGTTCACACCCGAAGGTTCAAATCAGGAGCAAAAATATGGAAGAAAACAGAATTTTAGTGCTGCTGCCCGCCTACAACGAAGCGGCCCATCTGGAACAGGTCCTGACAAAAGTAAAACAGCAGACCGGGGATATTCTGGTCGTGGATGACGGATCCAAAGACGAGACCCCGGAGATCGCCCGGAAAAGCGGTGTTGAGCTGCTTTCCCGCGGCTATAACCGCGGGAAAGGCCAGTCGCTGCGGGACGGATACACATGGGCCCTGGAGAACGGCTATGACGCTGTCATTATGCTGGATGCAGACGGACAGCATGATCCGGCCAAGATCCCGGATTTCATCGAAAAATACCGTCTGTCCCGGCCGCATCTGGTCATCGGGGCAAGAGACTTTAAAGAGATCCCGCTGCGGCGCCGGATCCCGAACATGATCGGGAAGGCGCTTTTCTCCGCATCTGTCGGGCAGAACATCCCCGACAATCAGTCCGGATACCGGATGCTCGACCGGGACCTGATGGAACGGATGCTCAGGTCTACCGAAAACGGGTACCATTTCGAAGTGGAAATGATCGCCGTATGTATTGCGGAGGACTGGCCGATCGAATGGGTGAAGATCCCGACGATCTATGCAGATGAGATCAGCAGCCAGCGTCCGATGGACCAGATCGTCGGATTTCCGAAAATGTGTCTGAAAGCACGCCGGATGATCCGGGAAAACCGGGAGAAAAAGTGATCGACCCGTCGGTCAGAATGGGCGTCGGGACCTGGGCCTGGGGGGACCGCCTGCTCTGGGATTACGGAAGAGATTACACGAAAGAGGATCTCTCCGCGGTATTCCGCCGCTATCTCAGTGACGGGATCACTTTTTTCGCAACCAGCCCTTCTTTCGCGGAAGGGAGCAGTGAGCGGATCCTCGGAGAATTTGCCTCAGGGACAGCAGCGTCCGTGACCATCTCCACAAAATTTGTCCCGAGGATCTGGCATATACGGCGGTCCGTTTTTCTGGAATCTCTGAAGGCTTCGATGCTGCGGCTGCGGCTCACAAAGATCCCGCTCTATGAGATCTGCCCGCCGGCAGGACGAATGACGATTCGGACACTTTCGGAATGTGCCGCGGAGGCGCTGGATATGGGTCTGATCGAACAGATCGGCCTTTCAAACTACACCGCTCCGCAGATCGATACCTTCAATGAAGCGCTCAGCCGCTTCGGCTACTCCATCACCTGTCTGGAAACCCCGTATAACCTTCTGGACCGGTCGATCGAAACCAACGGCATTCTGGACATATGCAAAAGGCTGGATATCACGATCCTCGCGCAGCAGCCTCTGGCAATGGGCCTGCTGACAGGGAAATATGACGGGGAAGCGCCCGCTGCCGGCAGCCGGCGTCAAATGATGCTCCGCTACTATACCCCGCGGCTGGACATCCTGCTTCGGACAATGAATCACATCGGGCTGGAAAACAGCGGCAGGAACTGCGCACAGGTGGCGCTGAACTGGATCCTGAAAAAAGGGATCGTACCGATCCCCGGCACAAAGACCCTCCCGCAGGCGATCGAGAACGCCCAAACCCCGCAGTGGGAAATGACGGACGAGCAGACAGCCCTGCTGGATACTCTCACCGATCCTTCCTGACCGGTGCCGCAGCCCATCAGCGGCCGGTCTTTCGGCATTAGTATGAGCAAAAAACGACAGCACGATCGTTCTGCCCGCAGCGTGCTCTGAAAGGAGAAAAATGAGTCAGCAAATCGAATTTGAAAAACTCCGGAATACCCGCGACCTCGGCGGGATGAAGACAACGGACGGTCTGAAGATCCGGACCGGGAAACTGATCCGCAGCGGCGGTCTGTACCGGGCCAGTGAAAACGATATTGAAAAACTGGGGCGCATGATCGATACGATCGTTGATTTCAGGTCCGACAATGAATGCAGCGAGCGGCCGGAACCCGCCGTGAGCGGGGCAGTATATCACCACATTCCGATCCTGGAAAAACGCGAGGCGGGAGTGACCCGGGATGAGGAATCCTACGAGGAAGTCCGCAAAAATATGCTCGTGAATGCCGAAATCTCCCGTGCCTACATGATGCGCACATACAAAGGATTCATCAGCAGCGCATATTCCAGAAAGCAGTATGAAAAATTTGTCCGACTGCTGCTGGGGTCCCATGAAAAAGCGGTCCTGTGGCACTGCACCGCCGGAAAGGACCGGGCCGGATTCGGCACCGTGATCATTCAGGAGATCCTCGGGATCAGCCGGGAGGATATCTTTGCGGACTATCTGATGACTAACGACTGCCTTTCCGATGAGATCGGTGAGATCATCGGAACGATCCGCGAAGCCATGGGCGGAGAGATCACCGCTGAAGCCGAACAGGCCCTGCGCTATATGTTCGCCGCCTGGCGGGAAT
>CADBKS010000113.1 GCA_902795255.1 uncultured Chloroflexota bacterium | reverse complement strand
ATCCAAAAAAATATAATTGTGATAAGTGCAAAATTTTAGTAAAAGTATTCCATATTTTTCGGCTGAACATAACATACTTTTTCTCCGGAAAGCAAAATTTCGGCGTCTTCCGTTTCCAGGATGGCCCGCATCAGCTCCTGACCGAGAGAACGATCCATGGTTTCCCTGAAGATCCTGCTGCCCTGATAAAAACCGAGACAGCCGTTTTCACAAAGATAGGCGATCTCATCAGAAACAGGCTCAAACAACCGTCTCAGATTGCTGTACTGTCTCCCGCTTGCGGCGCAGAACAGGATCCCCCTGCTGCCCAGTTCACGGATCAGCTCACAGGTTCCGGGCTGCAGCTGCTGCGCACCGTTCAGCAGCAGCGTCCCGTCCAGGTCACAGGCGATCAGTTTCAGTTGTCCCACCCCAGTTCAAGCCTCTTTTCATTTCAGTATAAATTCCCAATAATCATATCATTTTATTTCTGATTTTCCGCAGCAGCGTGAGTCCGGCTGTCCGGATCGATTTTATATTTTTCTAACGGAAACGCCCTTTACAAGCCGGTCTTTTTATGTATAATTAGCTGAAAATGATTTAGAACATAATTCAGTTTGTACTGCTCCGCATAAAACAAACACCGCAGGAGAAATAATGATCCTTGAAGAATTCGATCCCAATAAACACGCCGTGATCGATCCGGACATGGTCCATGACCGGATCCCCGGATTTCCCCGTACGATCATATCCTTTTTTTCACGCCATTTATTTAATCGGCTTATTGATTTTCTCGGCGGGGAACAAATCGATTCATACAATGACGTGGATGGAGAGTGGCCGGTTTATCGTGTGAGCTACCGTGATAAGCAGTTCGCTTTTGTCAAAGCCCGTGGGGGCGCGCCTGCCTGTGCAGGATCGTTTGAGGATGTTCTTGCTATGGGCGGGGAACGCATCATTCTTTTGGGAAACTGCGGCGTTCTGGACAAAAGTATCGAAGACTGCGGCATTATCATCCCGCGGCTGGCGATCCGTGATGAAGGAACCAGCTATCATTACGCACCGCCAACCGATACGATCGAAGTCAACAAAAAATATGTACCGGAGTTCAAATCTGTTTGTGATGAATTCGGGTATCCATACATCGAGGGAACGACCTGGACCACGGACGCCTTTTACCGGTAAGATCGCACGGCGAAAATCACAGGGTGCCATTTGCGTTGAAATGGAATGCGCCGCCGTTCAGGCGATGTGCGATTTCAGAGGAGTCGATTTCTTCCAGTTCCTCTACGCGGGGGACAATCTCGATCACAGCAGCTGGGACCCGCGCAGCCTCCATGGAAATGTCAGACTCAGCGATAAGGAAAAAATCGCCATGCTGGCCTTTGAACTGGCATGGAGGACCAAATAAAAGACGATAAGGCGCCTTTGAAGAACGGCACCTGACCGGTTCACCTGCAAAAAAACGCCGCCGATCGTTCTTTGTTCTGCAGGTTGATTTGAAAATCCGGCTATTACGAAGTATAATTGATTCCAAGTGATAATACTAATAAGGGAGTTTTACAATGGATATCAACACGGAATTGGCAGAGTGGAAACAGTACGCGACAGAAGACGCTGATCTTGTTTATGAACTGCAGAGCCTGGACCCCGAACGGGACCAGAAAGATATTTACGAACGGTTTTACCGGGATCTGGAATTCGGAACCGGAGGTCTTCGCGGCGTGCTTGGCGCCGGCACAAACCGTATGAATATCTACGTCATCCGCAAAGTTACACAGGGTCTTTGCGATTATCTGAAATCCGCCGATCAGCCGCTTTCCGTTGCGATCGGTCATGACAGCCGCATTAACAGTGATCTCTTCGCCCGGGAAGCAGCACGGGTCTGCGCCGCAAACGGCATCACCGCATGGCTTTACCCTCGCCTCGTCCCGACTCCGGCTGTCAGCTGGGCTGTCCGCTATTACAAATGCGGTGCAGGAATCAATGTGACCGCCAGCCATAACCCCGCAGAATATAACGGATACAAAGTCTACGGCAGCGATGGGTGCCAGATCACACCGGAAGCGGCCGATAAGGTTCTTGCTGCAAGCCAGAAGACCGATCCGTTTGCCGATGTAAAACTCGCCGATTATGATGAAGCCGTAACTGCCGGACTGATCCGCCTGATCCCCGATGAATGTCTGGAAGCATTTGTAAACGCAGTACTCGAACTGCGTCCGGGCAATGATGTATCCGCACTGAAACTTGTCTACACTCCGCTGAACGGAGCCGGACTTGAATGCGTGAAAATGCTTCTGAAGAAGATGAATGTTAAAAATCTCACCGTTGTTCCCGAACAGGAAAATCCGGACGGGCATTTCCCGACCTGCCCGTATCCCAATCCGGAGATCCGTGAAGCGATGGAACTCGGTCTTCAGCTCGTCCGTGAAGTAAAAGCTGACCTTCTGATCGGAACAGACCCGGACTGCGACCGCATGGGAGCGGCTGTTCCGGACGGCAAAGGCGATTACCGGCTGATCACCGGCAACGAAATGGGTGTTCTGCTGCTGGACTACCTGTGCAGATACCGGCTGGAAAAAGGAACGCTGCCGAAGGATCCGGTTGCCGTGACCACCATCGTTTCCACCGACATGGTCACGCCGATCGCCAAAGAATACGGTGTGGACCTGCGCCGCACGCTCACGGGCTTCAAATATATCGGGGAACAGATCGCACAGCTTGAAGCTGCCGGGCATCCGGAACGCTTTATTTTCGGCTTTGAGGAAAGCTATGGCTATCTCTCCGGTCCGCACGTCCGTGACAAAGACGGGGTCAACGCGGTCATGCTCGCAGTTGAATGCGCAGCCTGGTATGCCAAACAGGGAATGTCGCTTCTGGACGCCATCAACGCACTGTACGAAAAATACGGTTATTACCGCAACGGTCTGATCAACAAGGCTTTCAAAGGTGCGGATGGTATGATCGCCATGGGGAAGGTCATGGACTCCCTGCGCAACGACAATCCCAAAACCATCGCCGGTGATAAGGTGATCGGTTTCACGGACTATCTGAATGATGATACGGGGCTGATCCCTTCAAACGTTCTGGAATTCCGTATGGAAAGCGGAGCGAAACTGATCGCACGTCCTTCCGGAACGGAACCGAAACTGAAAATGTATCTCTCCGTCAAAGGGAAGAGCGAGGATGACGCCAGCCGTCTCATTGCTGAAATGACAGCCGACGCGAACAGGATCCTGGAAGAGCGGACAAATCTGTAATCCATAACGAAATGATCCAAAACAGCTGCCGCGTTCTTTCGGCAGCTGTTTTCATTGTCAACCGGGACCGACAGGAAAAAGGTGCTCCGCTGAAAAGTCTGTGTCAGTGTAACGTTTTCAGCCGGCGAATGAAACGTTATGGTCCTGAATACATATAATTATTCTGGATAGAGTCCCGCAAAAGTCTGTATATGCCTTATGCATCTTTTCAATATGGGGCCGTTCAGAATGATGACTGTACGGGATTTATCCAGATAAAACAGGTAGCTGAATTTTCTGATACACACAGACCGGTCATCAGTCCTGTAAATCCACCTACACTTCTCCGGAGGTTCAATGAAGAAGTTCTTATTGTTTTTTATTGTTATCACGCTATTCACCGCAGTTTCAGCGGTATCCGCTTCGTCCCTGACGGTCGGGATGTCCCAGGAGCCGGTTTCCCTGGATCCGGCCGCCGGGCTGTATATTCCCGAGCAATTCATCATCCAGCAGATCTTTGATCCGCTGATCTATGCGGATCCGGAGCTGAATCTCCACGCAGCGCTTGCTACCGAATGGTCCGTGAATGAAGACGGAACAGAATTCGCACTGACACTTCGGGATGATGTGACCTTTCATGACGGCACGGCATTCGATGCTACAGCCGTAAAGATCTCAATGGACCGTGCCGCAGAGGGCAAATCCGTTGCAGCAGTATCTCCGGGTCTGATGAGCGGATACATCGAAACAGAAGTGGTCGACGCTGCACACGTTGTTATCAAATTCTCCGAAACACACGCGACATTCCTTCAGGACCTTACCCTGCCCTGGATGGTGATCTCCTCCCCGGCGGCGATCGAAAAGTACGGTGACGATTACGGACGGCATCCTGTAGGAACAGGTCCGTTTGTTTTTCAGGAATGGGTCTCACAGGAATATGTCACCGTCACGAAAAACGAATCCTATGCCTGGGGGCCGGAATTCTTTACACATGAAGGTCCCGCATATCTGGACGAGATCACTTTCCGTTTTCTGCCGGAATCCGCAACCCGTCTGACCGCCTTTGAATCCGGTGAAGCCCAGATCGTACAGGATCCGTCCTATCTGGAAGCATCGATGTATGCGGATGATCCGGAGATTTCTCTTTACACATTTGCGTCCCCGGGCATGGTCTCCCACCAGATGATCAATGTTGAAAAAGCACCGACTGATGACATCAACGTCCGCAAAGCGCTGATCTACGCCGTGGACCAGGAGCAGATCTCACAGACGGCATTCTATGGTCTGCAGCCGGCCGCTCACAGCCTGATCTCACCGTCCACATGGTCATATAATCAGGATGCGGATAACATGTACCGCTATGATCCTGAAAAAGCGGCAGCCCTTCTGGAAGAATCCGGATGGATCGATAATGACGGAGACGGCATCCGTGAAAAGGACGGCGTAAAACTCCACATCGAATATCCTGCACTTCCCGCTTATGAAGAAGCCTTTATGGAATTGCTGGCTTACTATTTCGGCAAGGTTGGATTTGAAGTCAATATCATCCAGCTTGATGACGCAGGAGTTACAGAATTCGGATACGCCGGCAAACATAACATTCTGAATATGGGCTGGATCAGCCGGGACCCTGCAGTTATGAACATCGTTTTCAACTCTGCGAATATCGAAGGCGGCACCGAATCCGCATACTGCCGTTACCGTGACAGTCATTTTGATGAGCTTCTTGATGCCGCACCGCAGACGATCGACACGGAAGCACGTGAAGAGATTTATAAAGAAGCCCAGATGATCGTTATGGAAAACGCGCTGATCGTCCCTGTGCATTGCTACGGATCCGTTTACATGGCGGAATCCGCAGTTGAAGGGTTCCGTTTTGATTCGGAAGGCTATCCTTATATGTATGAGATCTCATACGGAGACTGACACGCACTATGCGCAATTTCCTTTTCAGGAGGTTTCTGACTTCGCTTCTGGTACTGTTCGGAGTATCCGTATTCACATTTCTGATGCTCCATCTGGTTCCGGGAGATCCGGTCCATGCACTGGTCGGGAAGCAGGTATCCTCTCCTGAAAAGCTGGCTGAACTCAGGCAGGAGCTTGGATTGGACAGGCCCCTGCCGGTCCAGTATTTTGAATATATCGGGAAAACACTTCGGGGAGATTTCGGAACCTCACTGAAAAACAACAGGCCGGTTCTCACCTGCATCATGGAGCAGCTTCCCGGAACTTTCAAACTTACACTTGCCGCGCTCACGATTTCCACCGCACTGGGCCTTCTGTTCGGAGCAATAGGCGCATTTCATCAGTATTCGCTGTTGGATGAGATCCTTTCCGTGTTATCGATCGTCGGCATCTCTGTTCCGCCGTTTTTCCTTGCGCTGCTTCTTATCCTGCTTTTCTCCATACATCTCAACTGGCTCCCTTCCACGGCAAAGACTTCCGACCCGCGCAGCATCATTCTGCCTGCCGTGACGCTGGCTGTCGGTGAAGCAGCCTGGCTGGCACGCCTGGTCCGTTCCAGCATTCTGGATGAGATGAATAAAAGCTATCAGTGGACTGCACGCGCAAAAGGGGCTGCCGAGTCCAGAGTGTTATGGATCCATATTATGCGCAATTCTCTGATTCCGATCATCACCGCTGTAGGATTGCAGTTCGTTTATCTGATGGCAGGTTCTGTTCTTGTGGAGTCTATTTTTGCCCGCCAGGGCATCGGGAGACTTGCGCTGACGGCAATTCAGAACCGTGATTTTCCTCTGGTTCAGGGCACGGTCACGATTATCGCGCTGATCTATGTTCTTGCAAACACTCTCACAGATATTCTGTTCGCGGCAGTTGACCCGCGGGTAAGGCTGTAGCATGGACAATAATGTTCCCTTCAAGCGTCATATCAACCTGAAGATCCTGATCGGCTCGATCATACTTCTCTTCTTGGTCTTTACTGCTGTTTTCGCCCCCCGGCTGGCTCTGTCGGATCCGAATGAAGCTGACCCGATCCATACCTTTATTCCACCGGGAAAAGAGCATCTGATGGGAACTGATAATATCGGTCGGGATATCTGGTCCCGTTTCTGCTATGGCGGAAGAGTCTCTCTGCTGATCGGCGTTGTCGCAATGCTGATCGGAACGGTTCTCGGTTCACTTATCGGCGTGATTGCCGGTTTCTACGGCTCCTGGGTCGACAGTGTTCTTTCCTGGTTCACCGAAGTTCTGATGGCCTTTCCCGGTATTCTGCTGGCGCTGTCCATCATGGCGATTCTTGGCCCCGGGCTGGGCAATGTAATGGCCGCCGTCGGGATCGCGTCTATTCCACAGTATATGCGCATGGCACGCAGCTCCGTGATGAAAGCGAAGGAAATGGATTATGTTGAAGCTGCCCGCTGCATCGGAGGAACAGACGCGAGAATTCTCTTCCGACACATTTTGCCGAACATTGTCCGGCCGCTCATTGTCCTCGCCACGCTGGGCATTGGGAGTGCGATCCTGGAAGGCGCATCACTTAGTTTTCTCGGACTGGGAGCGCAGCCGATGACACCGGAATGGGGAGCGATGCTTTCCTCCGGCCGTCAATTTCTGCGAAACGCATGGTGGATCAGTGTTTTCCCCGGGATCGGTGTGTTTCTGGTCATACTCAGCATCAACTTCATCGGCGAGGGACTCGGTGAAATAATGGACAGGACAGACTGAAAAAAGAACGCGGAATTTTCCTCCGCGTTCTTTTATACATTCTATTCTTCCGGTGTTTCGACTTTCATTTTATGCCGGCAGTCCGGATTCGTACACTGCACCGTGTCTTTTCCTGTCTGAACCATCAGGCTCCCGCATACCGGACACGGCTGAGGAACCGGACGGTTCCATTCAGCGAAATCACATTTGGGATAGTTGGCACATCCGTAAAAGATCTTCCCCCGTTTCGTATGCTTTACGATCAGATCTCCGCCGCATTTCGGGCATGCCACACCGATCTTTTCCACGGGTTTCTGAAGCTTTTCCGTATAATGGCAATCCGGATAACCGCTGCAGGAAATAAATTTTCCGAAACGCCCGACACGATAAACAAGCGGTTTTCCGCAGTCAGGGCAGTCTCTGCCGACCGGTTCCGGTTCAGCTTTCGGCAGCTCCGGCATGTTTTCTTTTGCCTTTTCAAGCTCCGGTTCGAAAGTACCGTAAAACTGACGGATCACATCTACCCATTCTTTGTCGCCTTCGGCAATTTGGTCCAGCTCGTTTTCCATCTGCGATGTAAAACCGATATCCATGATCTCATCAAAATGTCCGACCAGCAGATCATTGACCATACAGCCGATCTCGGTAGGCAGCAGATGCCGTTTTTCCAAATGAACATAACCACGGCCTTCGATCGTGGAAATGATCGAAGCGTAAGTTGAAGGCCGTCCGATACCATTTTCTTCCATAGCCCGCACCAGACTGGCTTCCGTATATCGATTCGGGGGTTGTGTAAAATGCTGGGCCGGGATCAGTTTTTTCAGATTCTGGCGCTGCCCCTGAGCAAGCCCGTTCGGGAAAATGGTATTCTCATCTTCTTCATGGCTGTCTTCATCCTTGACATCCGCATATACGACCAGGAACCCGGGGAAAACGACTTTCTGCCCGGAAGCACGGAAGAGATAGTCATGCACTTTTTTCGTTTCGACCTCAACAGTTTCGGTCTTATAAACCACATCTGCCATTTGTGAAGCAATAAACCGCTGCCAGATCAGTTGGTACAGCCTGTACTGGTCTTTTTCAAGATATTCTCTGATACTGTCCGGAGTTCTGTAAACGCTTGTCGGACGAACAGCTTCATGGGCTTCCTGAGCCCCTTTGGCTTTCTTTGTATAAACGGGAGGCTTCGCGGGCACAAAGGAAGCACCATGTACGGAATTGATATATGCAGCGGCTTCTTTTTGCGCTACGGGGGAGATGTTCGTGGAATCCGTACGCATATAAGTGATCAGACCGACAGACCCCTCTTCCCCGACGGAAAGCCCTTCGTAAAGCTGCTGTGCGATCATCATCGTTTTCTTAGATGAAAATCCAAGCCGGTGTGAAGCTTCCTGCTGCAGTGTGGAAGTTGTGAACGGCGGGAAAGGACGTCGTTTCTTCTCGCCTTCTTTCAGCGAAGTGATCCGGTAATCCGCTGTCTTCAGGTTAAGCAGATGGCCATCGACCTGCTCTTTTGTTGACAGCTCCGGATCCTTCCGGTCAATTTTCGCCAGCTGCGCCGTATATGAGTCCTTCAAACCTTCAGGCTGCAGTTCAGCTTTTACAGTCCAGTACTCCCGCGGAACAAAATTCTGAATCTCACGTTCCCGATCCACCACAAGTTTCAGGGCAACGGACTGCACCCGGCCAGCGGAAAGATTCCGCTGATGTACTTTTCTCATCAGCAGCGGACTTAAACTGTACCCGACAAGCCGGTCCAGCACACGCCGTGCCTGCTGTGCATCTACAAGATCCATATTGACCTTTCCCGGATGAGAAAATGCCTCGTTGATCGCCGGTTCCGTGATTTCATGAAACACGACACGCTCCGTCTTCGCAGGATCGATTTTTGCCGATTCAAGCAAATGCCACGCGATCGCTTCCCCTTCACGGTCAGGGTCTGTTGCAAGGTACACTTTCTTTGCGCCTGCAGCAAGATCTGTCAGTTCTTTGACCAGTTCTTTTTTCTCTTTGGGAATATAATACTTTGGGGTAAAGTCATGCTCCAGATCAATGGACATTGAATATTTATTCAGGTCCCGGACATGTCCTACCGATGCACGGACAACGTAATTTTTACCCAGAAAACGCTCGACCGTTCTTGCTTTTGCAGGTGACTCAACGATCACCAGACTTTGATCCTTATTGATATGGGAAGCACCTGATCGAGCGGAACGTCCCGTTTTTTTCCCGGAGGCTGTCTTTTTAGCAGGTGATGCAGTCTTTTTCTTTGCCGGAGCAGATTCTTTCTTTACGGTCTTTGTTTTTTCGATAACAGGTTTTTCCAGGCCGTCATGCTCAGGCGTCCTGCCCATTTTCACCATATTGCCACCGCAAACCGGACATGTTCCGCGTGTCATCGGTGAACCGGACGCAGTAAATGCAGCGACAGGATCCTGCATTTCCCGTTTTTCTTTGCATTTGAAACAATAAGCTTCCACAGAATCGTCTCCTCTCTCCTACAGGTACGAATCCAGGTGATTATCCTTCAGATATTGAACAATTTCCTTGACCCGCTGTGTATCATGTTTCGGGCATACCATAACTGCCTTATCCGTCTCTACAACGACGATGTCTTTCATTCCAACGGTTATGATCATT
>CADBKS010000112.1 GCA_902795255.1 uncultured Chloroflexota bacterium | reverse complement strand
ATCCTTTTATGAAAAAGAACCGGACGGCGAAGTAGGGTCATCGAATTTGTATGTTCTCGCGAGCGGGACCCGGAACACCGCCTCGCCCGAAGTGACCGCGCGTTTCACGGCAAAGAAGATCCTTTATGAGTTCTTCCATGCCTACGATTTCGTGGATGCGAACCGGCTCGCCGTCGCGATGCGGACCGCCAACAACGAGATCTGCGAATACGCCAGGGTCCAGAATGACAAAATGAGCGCATCCGCGATCGCGGCTTCCGTCACGGAAAACAAAGCCACCATCGCGACCGTCGGCGGCTGCCGGGCTTACATCATCCGCAACGGGAAAGTGTTCCAGATCACGGAAGATCCCGCGGTGATCGAGGAAAAAGTCCAGTCAGGGGAAATGAGTGCGGATGAAGCCTACGGTTCTGAAGGCGGACCGGCACTGCTCGGGACAGCCCGCGATATCACGACCGATATCTACGACGGCATCGAAGTCCGCAGCGGCGACATCCTGCTGCTGTGCAGCGGCTCACTGGATACATTCATCGGGAAAAACGAGATCATGGAAGCAGCCGCGGACAACTCTCCGCGAACCATTGTCCAGCACCTGCTGGGGTCCCCGGCACTGCAGAACGCAAACGTCCCGGCCTCAGCTGCCGCCATCCGCATTTACGACAGCACGACGGTCGATACGATGATCCGGGTCGACGGGACCGTTCCCGAAGACACGGACCTGAACACCGAAAAGAAAGAGATCGAACTGATCCGCAAAAACCGTCCGCGGAATCAGGGCAGCACAGCCGGCGGGAAGAAGAAAGACCGGCTCCCGGGGATCATCCTCGGCGTTCTTGCCGCTCTGCTCCTGCTGTGCGGCGGCATCTATGCCGCGGCGCGGTACGGACTGATTCCGGATCAGATCCGTGAAAAATATCTCGGCAATCTGGTCCCCTCCACAGCCACACCGACACCGACCATTGACTGGGTCAGGGAAAGCATGACCGTTCTGGAAGCGACCATGGAAGCCGAAAAAGAAGCGGCGGTCGCGGAAACCGTTCAGGCCTGGCCGACGCAGACTCCCTATCCGACCTTCACGCCTGTCTTCATCGACCTGGAAGAGATCCGCGCCACACTTGAGCTCCCGACCGATACACCCGTACCGGAAGAAAATACGGGGTCCTCATCCGAAACCGGAAGCAGCACAGCTGACGCACCGGTCATCGAAGAGACCGAAGAAGCGGTCGTAAAGGACAATTACACGGACGAAAGAAGCGGGGCGGAAATGCTCTATATCCCGGCCGGGACCTTCCTGCTCGGGTCCGATCTCAGCGTCGATGAATATGCCATCGAGGGCGAGGAAACTCCGCAGATGCGGGTCTATCTTGACGGCTACTGGATGAACAAAACCGAAGTCACAAATGCGCAGTACCTCAAATGCGTGGAAGCCGGTTACTGCTCCGTCGGCGGCTACATGTCCCTCTATGCACAGGGATACGAAGACCGTCCGGTCACCTATGTCACCAGCGACCAGGCCGCAAGGTACTGTTCCTGGATCGGCGGCCGGCTGCCAACAGAATTTGAATGGGAAAAGGCCGCGCGCGGCACCGACGGACGGATCTACCCGTGGGGCAGCGAAGAGCCTTCATTTGACAACGCCCTGGCGAACATCCCGAATTACGCGGATGAGGACGGCGAGGGATATGACCTCTTCCCGGTCGGTTCCTTCCCCGAAGGGGCAAGCCCCTACGGTCTGATGGATATGGCCGGCAATGCCTGGGAATGGACCTCTACCTGGTACAGCGAAAACTACTATGAGACCCTGGCGGAAGAAGCCGAACTCAGCGGCTCGGTCGTCCGGAACCCGCAGGGACCTGAATTCGGAACGCTGGAAGTCATGCGCGGCGGTTCCTGCAACCAGACTGAGATCAACTCCTATCTCTCCTTTATGCGGGCCGCTTCCCGCAGCTATCTCGGGATGTCCAGCAGCTACTATGTCGGGTTCCGCTGCCTGGTTCCCGACAGCGGTGAAGCCGAAACTGCCGGCAATGACGCCGATGTTCCCGGTCAGCCCAGCGGCCCGCAGCAGCCCGGCGGACCCGATCAGCAGGGTGCCGGACCCCGTCCCTGATCACACGTAAAAGACCTTTCGGGGCGTTCGGGCCAGACCCCGGCGCCCCTTTGTTTTAACCACATCAGCGGAGAATACCGAATCAATGGAAAAACTTCGAATCGTATATATGGGATCCCCCGAGATCTCCGTCCCCTCTCTCAAAGCCCTGGCCGCGCATCATAACGTCGTCGGCGTGGTCACACAGCCCGACCGGGAAGCCGGCCGCGGAAAGAAGATCGTGCCGCCCCCGGTCAAGGAAGCCGCGCTTGAACTCGGCATCCCGGTCATTCAGCCGGAACGGATGAAAGTGCCCGGCACCTTTGAGCAGCTGCAGGAATGGGCCCCGGACCTGATCGTCGTGATGGCATTCGGACAGATCCTGCGCAAAAACGTATTGGAACTGCCGCGTCTCGGCTGCATGAACGCACACGCTTCCCTGCTGCCGCGCTGGCGCGGCGCTTCCCCGATCCAGGCTGCGATCCTGAACGGGGACAAAGTGAGCGGCGTCACCATCATGCAGATGGATCCGGGCATCGACACCGGACCAATGCTGCTCTCCCGTGAATTGCCAATCGCACAGGATGACACGACCGTCACCCTTTCCGCAAAAATGGCGGACCTGGCAGCGGAACTGCTGATCGAAGCGATCCCCCCCTATGCGGAAGGGACGCTCCTCCCGCAGCCGCAGCCGGAAGAGGGGGCCTGCTACACCGGCATGATCAGCAAGCAGGATGGCCTGCTTGATTTCACACAGAATGCGGGAGCCCTGGAATGCAAGGTCCGCGCGTATAACCCGTGGCCGTGCGCCATGGCTGAATTCAGCGGGGAAACCTTCAAAATCTATCGTGCCCACACCGCTGAAAACGAAGCGCATCTGGCACCCGGAAGCCGGACCGTATGCAAAGGGCTGCCTGCAGTAGCAGCCGCGGATGGACTGCTTGTTTTCGATGAAATTCAGGCCCCGGGAAAGAAAGCGATGCCCGGCAAGGCGTTCCTGAGCGGATACCGGAAATGGACGGAGGGAGCATGAAGATCCTTTGTTTCGGCGCCGGAGCCATCGGCTCGTATATCGCCGGCAGTCTCGCACTGATCGGCAACCCGCTCGTTTATGTCGAGCAGCCCCGTTTTATTGACCAGCTGAAGGCGAACGGGGTCCGTATTGAAGATATCAATGGCGAAAAACACCACCTGAAGCTCTTCGATGCCTACGGCAGTGCCGAAGAGGCTTTTGCCGTGCATGATTTTGATCTCGTCATCACCGCTGTCAAGGGCTTCAATACGGATGACGTGATCAGCGCGCTGAAACCCTTTGCCGACCGGGTCCCCGCGATCCTCAGCCTGCAGAACGGCGTGGAAAACGAAGAAAAATACGCGGCGGCCTTCGGAGCGGACAAAGTGATCCCCTGCAGTGTCTGCACCGCGATCAGCCGGGGAGAACAGGGCGCCATCAAAGTCGAGAAACTGCGCGGCATCGGCATCGCCGACACCCACCCGATCTGCGGGGAACTTGTCCGTGAATGCTGCGAAGCGGGTCTGAAAGCCGCACTGCTTTCAGACGGGCCGGCGATGAAATGGTCCAAAATGATCTCCAACCTGCTTTCCAATGCAGCTTCGGCGATCTTCAACATGCCTCCGTCGGAGGTCTTCGCGGACCCGGACGGATTCGCGCTGGAAATGGAACAGATCCGGGAGACCCTGCGGGTGATGAAAGCCCTGAGGATCCGTCCGGTGAACATCCCGGGCGTACCGGTCAAAGCCCTCTGCTTCGCTGTCAGATGGCTCCCGTCATTCATCACACGGCCGGTCCTGGTCAAAGCGGTCGGCGGCGGACGCGGCGGAAAAATGCCCTCCTTTTACATCGATCTCCACGCTGGAAGAAAAGAAAGCGAAGTTGAATTCCTGAACGGGGCCGTCGTTCGTTACGGCAAAAAAACCGGCGTCCCGACCCCGGTCAATAAAGCCTACTACGAAACCCTGACCGCGCTCGCACAGGGAAGTCTCCCGATGAGCACATACGATCATGCCCCGAAAAAACTGCGGGACGAATTGCATCTGCCGTAAATCAGTTCTGTCTCATTCAGGTTGAAGAGCGAAATGTGAAGTAAAGGTGACGCTTCGAGCCGGATCCGGATGCATTTCCCGGATATTGATTCCGGAATCACTGCGATCCATCGGGCAGCAGCCCGGTACACAGGCACCTGTATCAGGTGCCTGTGTACTTTAAAAGCCGAGGCGCGCCATGCAAAGCGCCCTCTTACGGTCACCATGTGCATATCAGCACAAAGGGGGCCTTTTATAAGTAATTTACTGATACGATTTCTACAAAATATTTATATTTCTCTAATCATTCGGTGTTATTCTCAAATTAATGTAAAATAAATGCCGGAAACCGTATCATTCTCCCCCGGCATTGAGAAAGGAATAATATATTATGAAGCAAACAAAAACCTTATCTTTTGTATTCGTTCTCGTCATCATGGCCATGCTGACAGCCGCTGTCATGCCCGCCTTCGCCGATGACGCCAAAACCGAAGCGATCAACGAAGCCAAGGCCTCGTTTTCCGATCTGTATGAAGCGATCAACCCCTCTGTTGTATATATTTATGTAGCCAAAGCTGCTGATAACAGCGGTACGACTTACCAGATGGATGAATATGATTTCGACTGGAACGATATTTTCGGGCCCGAGTTCGAACGTTTCTTCCGTGAATACAACCAGAATGAAGACCGGGAGCAGCAGCCCAGTGAAGAAGAGGAACAGCAGCTGACCTACGGATCCGGTACGGGCTTTGTCTGGGATGAAGAAGGCCATATCGTAACGAATAACCACGTGATCGAAGACGCTGTTGAGATCACCATCACCTATTCCGACGGCATCGAACGCGACGCGAAAGTAATCGGCGCGGATCCGGACAGCGACTTGGCAGTTCTGGAAGTCGAAAACCCGAAGACCGACCTGGTCCCTGTCACCATGGGTGACTCCGCCGCGCTGAAACCGGGCGACCTGGCTGCCGCGATCGGCAACCCGCTCGGCCAGACCGGCACCATGACGCAGGGCATCATCTCCGCCCTCGGCCGCAGCTACGCTGTCGGCACCAATGACGGAAACGGCAACTACACCATTCCGGATGTCATCCAGACGGATGCCTCCATCAACCCTGGGAACTCCGGCGGTGTCCTCATCAATGCTGACGGTGAAGTTGTGGGTGTCGTGATGGCATTCTCCTCCTACTCCTACTCCTCCGCAGGCATCGGCTATGCGATCCCGTCCAACCTGGTCAAGCGTGTCGTTCCGGCCCTGATCGAAAACGGTGAATATCTGCATCCGTGGATCGGCATGAGCGGTATTGCCCTGACCCCGGCGATCAACGAACAGCTTGAACTCGACCACGATCAGCGCGGTGCCTACATCCAGACCATCACAGCCGGCAGCCCTGCCGAAAAGGCCGGGATCAAAGGCGGCGACGAACAGCTGGAGATCGCCAAGGGAAGCTATATCATGGCCGGCGGCGACATCATCACGAAGATCAACGACCGCGACGTCAAGGGCATGGATGACATCATCGCCTACCTGAGCTCCAACACCTCCATCGGCGACACCATCACCCTGCACGTCCTGCGCGACGGTAAGGAAATGGACATCGACCTGACGCTGGCCGCCCGCCCGAACGCCGCACAGCGCGCAGCCGGGAACACGCAGACCGAAGAAGAAGCTCCTGCACAGGAATCTGGCAAAGCCTCCCTTGGTGTGTACATCTCCGAACTGACCCCCGAAGTTCTTGAAGAACTGGATCTGCCGGAAGACACCACAGGCGTGCTGGTCAACAGCGTGATGGACGACAGCGCCGCTCAGGACGCGGGGATCGAAGAAAACGATATCATCACCATGATCGATGACGTCGAAGTCTCCTCGATCGACTCGCTGAAAGCCGAGATCGCTGCCCACCTTCCGGGTGAACGTGTGACCCTCACCATTATCCGTGACGGCGAGATCGAAGAGGTCCGTCTGACCCTCGGCAACACCCTGGCAAGATAAGATCTGAAAAATAATAAACAGCCGGCCGGTTCATGAACCGGCCGGTTTTTTATTTCCCATCAGCCTGTATGTTCCAGCCCCGGCAGGGGACGGTTTTCCCGGGTCCTGTGCGATCAGACGCCCGGATTTGGTACACCTGTATCAGGTACATGTGTACCATTTTTTCGGGAACAGTGCTGCGGCATTACCGGCAGAAGGATCCAATCACCGGTCCATAGGTCTCCGGATCATCCGCGGCTTTAAAGTAATCACAGACAGCCAGGCGCGTATATTCATTCTCCCAGAAAAAGATCCATTTTTCCGCTGCTTCCTCCGAACGCCCGACCCGCGAATAGGCATCAATGACGGGGACCCATTCAACGATGTCTTCCGGTCTCAGGTTCTGCTCGGCCGCCTCATCCGCAAGCGCGGCAGCGGTTTCCGAATCATCCATCTGCAGAGCCAGTTCCATTTTTTCGTAATAATAGCACCAGCCATGCTCCTCCTCTTTCCCGAGAAAGAACGGGATCTCCGCGGAATACCCGGGATCGGAGATCAGACCGGTTTTGGAAAAAGCACCGACCTCAGAAACAGCAGAGCCGTCCAGTTCGGAGTACAGTTCCCTGTTTCCGTCGATCACCCGAAGGCAGGAAGAAGAATTCGGTTTTGTCAGCACAAGCAGCTTCTGATAATCTTTCTGAACAATGATCTTCCGCAGTTCCCGGCTTTCCTGACCGCCGAGTTTGATTTTCGGCACCGTGCCGGAATAAAGGACCTCCGCACCGATCGGGATATATTCCGGATCCGGTTCGTTCGGATAATAGATCAGCGAAGCGGGAATACTTACGTCCAGGTCCTCCTGAATCTGGATCGACCCGTGGGCGGTGATCGTCGTGTTCTTTTCGATCATCGGAGCCCGCCAGATCAGCTGCTGCCAGAAATTCTGCGTTTCATGCCACTGCGCGATCCGGCTGTTCCGGTTCTGGATCTGAACGAAAGAAAAAACCATGATCAGTACCCCGATGACCCCGAAGGAAAGCGCGTTTTTCCGAATCGAGCGGAGGATCCCCACGAGGAAAAGGACCGCGCCGATCATTCCCACCAGCGAAAACCGGTCCAGCTCAATGTAAAAATTGATGTCGCGGCCGGCAACGATCATCGGGATGATCGCAACAGACCCGCTGAAAAACCCGTACAGGATCAGTTTCGCGCAAAGGGCGCCCCCGTCATCCTTTTCCGGATCTTCCGGATCGGACAGCGCGGCCGGGAGCATGAAAGCGACCGTCAGCAGCGCGATCAGGAACGAAGAAAGCAGCTGGCGCACGAACGGTTTCATCGCCACATCATTCAGCACATTGATCGCCGGCACGGACCAGACACCGGCGAACAGCTTCCATACGCTTTTCAGGATGCGGACAAGGATCGAGGCGATCTCATAACGCGGATGTGCAAGGATCGGCGTGATGTAGTCCCCCATCAGGTCCGCACCGACCCGTTCCGCACTGAAAAGAAAGACCCGCCAGTAAACAAAGCCCAGGATACAGATCATCCAGGGCAGATATCCGAGCAGCGTCTTCAGCAGAAGCCTTCCCCCGCGGCACCCTTTTTTGCGGAGCAGGAGAAAGATCAGCAGAAGCCGGTAGACCTCCATCCCGATGTAGTATTCCATCAGGACCATATTGATAAATGCCAGCGCGACCGAGAACAGAGCCGACAGACCCGCCGCGAAGCGGTTCCGGCATTCCAGCACCGGTACCGTCAGCAGCAGGGAGAGCATAAAACAGCAGAGCGCGGTCTGGTGCGGGATATAAGCAAAGCCCATGGTCTGTTCCAGAAAACCCGGAAAAATAAGGGCAAAGATCCCGGCAGCAGCCGGAATTTCAGGTCTGTGCGGGATCAGGGCCAGCAGCGCCAGCGCGAAGAATACGCTCCCGAGGATCCTGCAGACAAGGTTATAAACAAGATAAGCGCTTGTATTTGTACCGAATATCCTGAAAAATTCCGCCAGCAGAATGCCGTCCGCCGGACGGTCCGCCTGATAGTGCTCCTTCAGAAAATCCGCGCCGTGACGCAGCGCGTTGTAATAATTATCCCAGTCATCGCGGTAGAGCCCGAGCTCACCGATATGCGGAAGATAGACAAGACAGCCGACCATAATGATCGGGATGATCACAAGGATGATTTTTCCGATTTTGCTTTTATTCATGATTCAAAACGATCCGTAATAATATAAATACCAGAAAGGCCGGCAGCCCGGCATCTGATAATTATATCTGATTGCGGTCTTCTGCGGGACATCTCCGCAATTTCCGGGACACGGAGAACAGGGAACCGGAATAAAAAACAGAGCCGCACACAGGCAGCTCTGTCTGTATTTATATCAGCCGGTCCGGAACGCCGCTCAGGCTTCGCCCGGCATAACGCCCTGTTCCAGGAGCTTTTCGCTCGCGTAAAACTCCCTGACCGCCAGCGGATCATCCGTAAAGACAGCGTCGACACCCATTTCGTCCAGACGGCGGATCTCCTTCAGGTCGTTTACGGTCCAGACACGGACCTTTCTGCCGCACTGCTGTTCACCGCGCACGAGTCCGGCGCTGACATCCGTATAATACGGATGAAGCGCGTCTACGGAGACCGAATGGTTCAGCAGTTTCCGCGCAAAGAAACCCTTCAGCCCCGCGCTGGCCAGCAGCCCGCAGGAGATCCCGGGATTCTTATCCTTGACGTAGACCAGGTTATTGAAACGGAAAGAGGAAATGATCACCGAATCCACCAGGTTATACTTTTCGATCAATTCCACGACCGCTTCGGCAAGCATTCTGTCATCCGCCTCTTCATAATTGCACAGCTCAATGTTCAGCAGGAGCTTGCGGCCGAGTTCGGCAAAGACCTGCTCCAGCATCGGGACTCGTTCATTTTCAAAAACAACGCCCTTTTTGATGCCAGCGTCCAGCGAAAGGATCTCCGAGAGATTCAGCTCGCGGACCTTTCCCTTGCCGTTCGTCGTGCGGTCAACTGTCGGATCATGCATGATCACGACATGACCGTCAAAAGTCAGGCGCACGTCCATCTCAATACCGTCCGCTTTGGCTTCCAGTGCCTTACGGAAAGCAGTCATCGTATTTTCAGGATATTGTGAGGAATAACCTCTGTGTGCAAAGATCTCCATATTCACCCCATCTCCGGAAAACACCGGGATTGATTTGTCCCGCTCTCACGGAAGCATCATGTATGTTTCCCGCTGCCTCAGCTAAAAAAGCGCACTTCTATTATCGCACAAAAATGGATTTTTGAGTGTCCAGATGACATAAATTTCACGGAAAGAATTGCGTTTTTTCCGAATCCGTGTATAATACAATGATGTACGGGGCATGGCGCAGCCCGGCTAGCGCGCTTGCATGGGGTGCAAGAAGTCGGAGGTTCGAATCC
>CADBKS010000111.1 GCA_902795255.1 uncultured Chloroflexota bacterium | reverse complement strand
TGCAGTCCCGGGCCACCATATCCGCATAGGCCTGGAAGCTCTGTCCCAGCATCATAGGGACAGCATCCTGCAGCTGCGTGCGACCCATCTTGATGACATCGCGGAATTCGACAGCCTTTGCGGAGAGTTCCTCCTGGAGCCTTCCCAGCTCTTCCAGCAGGGGGCTCAGGAGCGTCAGCACGGTCATCTTTCCGGCGGTCGGAATCACATCGTTGGTGGACTGGGCCATGTTGACGTGGTCGTTCGGATGAACCAGGCTGTAATCACCAGGTTTTCCGCCCAGCAGCTCGTTTGCGCGGTTGGCGACGACCTCGTTCATGTTCATGTTGGCACTGGTTCCCGCGCCGCCCTGGATGGCGTCGACGATGAATTCCTTTGCAAAGTTGCCCTCCATGACCTCTTCGCAGGCTTTGATGATCGCTTCCGCCCGTCTGCTGTCCAGAACGCCCGCATTCCGGTTGGTAATAGCCGCCGCTTTCTTGACCTGAGCCAGATTTCGAAGAAATTCCTGATTCATGGGATGACCGGTAATGGAAAAGTTTTCCTGTGCGCGCAGGGACTGTACGCCGTAATACGCATCGCCCGGCACTTCTCTGGTTCCGATCGAATCTGATTCAAGTCTCGTCTTCATCCTGGCTCCTCCTTTTTCTCTCACAAGACGGAAGGCACTGTGCCCTCCGCTCCAGTCTTCCGGCTTCTTCCAGCTTTCCGGCTCCTTCTGGTTTCTCTGAACCTGACAAGTCCCGGCTTCTCAATACCTCTCTGCTGCTTTCAGAAGCTTACGGAAAAAATAGCCCCGGAGTCTATAGACCGCCCCAAATACCGGCTGCTCTTCGGCAGGGCTGCGGCGACAGTTCTTTATCCGTTCGGGATCGATTCCAAAGAGGTTGAGGACTGGGCATGCGGAGGGCTGCAGTTCAGCCTGCCCAAAATGAAGTAAGGCCGTCCGTCCACACAGCATTTTACGCATATGCTTCACCATCCGCCGGCAATACTGGCATGATCCTCAAACTTCGTTTATACTTTAGATTAAGAGATCAGCCCTCGTTGGATCATGAAGGCTGGAAAGGATCTTTTATGAAAAAGCAATCAGATATCGGCATCCTCGGTCTGGCCGTGATGGGTGAAAACCTTGCGATCAACATGGAAAGCAAAGGATTCACTGTCAGCGTCTGGAACCGGACAGCCGAAAAAGTTACACGATTTATGGAAGGCCGCGCAAAAGGGAAAAACATCCGCGGCGCCTACAGTCTGCAGGAACTTGCAGCACAGCTAGAAAAGCCGAGAAAAATCATGATCATGGTCAAAGCCGGGCAGCCGGTCGACGACATGATCGACCAGCTCATTCCGCTTCTGGAACCCGGCGATATCATCATTGACGGTGGCAACTCGCACTTCCCGGACACAATACGGCGGACAGCTTATGCCGAAAGCAAAGGGCTGCTGTACGTCGGGACCGGCGTCTCCGGCGGTGAAGAAGGAGCATTGAAAGGGCCTTCCATGATGCCGGGCGGATCAGATGCGGCCTGGCCGTTCGTCAAGCCGATTTTTCAGGCGATCTGCGCGAAAGTTGAAGACGGCTCACCCTGCTGCGAGTGGGTAGGATCCAACGGCGCGGGCCATTACGTAAAAATGGTCCATAACGGGATCGAATACGGTGATATGCAGCTCATCTGCGAAGCATACCAGCTGATGCGCGACCTGCTTGGAATGACTGCGGACGAAATGCATGAAGTATTTGCAGAATGGAATAAAGGGGAACTTGACAGTTACCTCATCGGCATCACAGCAGACATTCTTGCCTTCAAAGATAAAGACGGGAAGCCGCTGGTGGATAAAATCCTCGACACAGCAGGCCAGAAAGGTACCGGAAAGTGGACCTCGATCGCCGCACTGGATGAGGGTATTCCGCTGACACTCATCGGCGAAGCCGTATTTGCCCGCTGTCTGAGCGCCATGAAAGCCGAACGGACCGAGGCATCCGGAATCCTTCACGGGCCCGACATGAAATGCACTGTCGGCCGCTCTCAGATGCTCGCCGCGATCAAGGATGCACTTTACGCATCCAAAATCATATCCTATGCGCAGGGCTTTTCGCTTTTGCGCGACGCAGCCAAAACCTACGGCTGGGATCTGCATTACGGAAATATCGCCCTGATGTGGCGGGGCGGCTGCATCATCCGCAGCGTATTTCTCGGTGATATCAAAAAGGCCTTTGATGCAGATCCGGACCTGCCGAACCTGCTGCTGAACGACACCTTCCGGAACATCGTCGAGAAAGCCCAGACAGGCTGGCGCACAGTCTGCGCGGAAGCCATCCGCTGCGGCATTCCCGTTCCGGCAATGTGCAGCGCACTGAACTATTATGATGCCTATCGCACCGAGCGTCTTTCCGCAAATTTGCTGCAGGCACAGAGGGATTATTTCGGCGCCCATACATATGAACGGCTGGACTGCCCGCGCGGAGAATTCTTTCACACAAACTGGACCGGAGAAGGCGGTATGACCGCAGCGTCGACTTATAACGCATAACGAAACGCATCCGGAGAATTCAAAAAGGAAGACCGCACTGTACGGTCTTCCTTTTATTTTATTTACGATACACTGAAGATCCGTGTCTTCTGTTATTCCCAGATAAATTTTGTGATCGAATTGTCAGAAGTGATCTGGTTATAGATCCCGGCAAATGGATTGACCAGCCAGATATTGCCATCGGAAAGAAATGCGATCCAGGAACTGTCTTCCGTCGTATCCGGTGACCACACCAGATGCTGCGGTGTGATATACCCGCTGCTGCCGCGTGCAGGATATACGACCCTTTCATTGCTTCCATCCGTATCACTCATCATGATGCGGTAGCGCTCCGACTCAACTTGCTGGGGAAGATCCGTCTGCATCCACGCAAGATAAGACTTACCACCGGAAAAAATCGGAGAAATACTCGGATATGAGAAAAGTCCCGCGCTTTTGACCAGCGTTTTGAAAGTTCCCGTCTGAAGATCATAAAAGGCGATGTGATAATCAGATGGTTCGTAAGTCTGGACATTTCCGTCCGCGGTCCCGTGAAATGTAAAGTAAAAACCGTTATTCTCCGAATTCCAGCAAAAACCGGGGATCCAGGCCCAGTCACTCCGGGTTTTTTCGTACGGCATATAGCGGACCAGGACCTGCTTTTCTCCGCTGAGACGATCAACAATACCGATATTTTCAGGTGATGCATAAAGCAGCTGACGTGCGTCTTCCGAAAGCGCGAATTCCGTTCCCCACCAGCTGTATACCCCGCTTTGGTCCGGAGCAAGGATCTCTTCCTGAGTCATCAGCATACCGGTATCACTGACAAACTGCATCCGCAGATCATTGACAGCTTTCCAGCCCGGAGTCTGATCAGAAGGTTCTACCGTTGAATAAACAAATCTGCGGGTATTGCCCGGTAGCCATGTTCCGAAATGAAGAACGTTGGAGACCCGCAGCGAGATCGGCTGCGCATTCCAGTCAGAAACATCCAGCATCCACAGACCATTCACTTCAGTCGTTCTGCCGGTTCTGGAAAAGAGAAGCCATTTGCCGTCGGATGAGAGATCAAGGATCCGTCCATCCAAATCTCCAGTAGAAACAAGCGGCGTACGGTTTTCGGTCGAACCTTCCATCATCCAGGCATTCCCGTCAGAAATGTAGATCAGTTTGCCCGTGATCCGAATCGGGGCATATTCAGCTCTCGCCCCGCGCATCAGGATCTCCGGGACCGGTTCCTTCACCGTGACCGCGGAGACAACGGCTTTGCCGCTCTGTACACCATCCTCATAGGTATACCTGGTCGTGATCTGCCGAAGGCCGTTCCGGCCCTGCTGAATGATGCGCATTTCACCGTCCGGCATGGATTCATTGCGGACGACCTGGCTCTGGAACGGCAGGATCTCCTCCGTTATGACATTATCCATTGTCACCCGTACAACACGGATCTCACCGTTTGCGGGAACCGGCATTTGGGATGAGGGCGTGACGATGTCATGATCACCCAGACTGATTTTAGCAGACTGAAGTGCATCCGCGACATTGGCATCCGCGGGCACCTGAATGATATAACGCAGCCCGTCACAGGATATACTTACCTCCCGAAGAGAAATCCCGCTGTCAGTATAAAAATTTCGGATCTCCGCACAGCCGGAAAAGAAAACACACAGCAGCAAAAGAAAGAAAAAAGAACTGCATTTGCTGCGGGAAAAATATCCGGAATTCTGTGCTGCAGACTGATTCTCCATATACGCATTCCTGAATCATACAGAAACGATGAGGCCGCATCAAAAGATAAACCTCACCGTTTCTTTACTCATAAACCTGTTTGTGAAACTATTTTTTCATTGCCTCAAGCTGAATGTATCCATCCGATACGCTGAAAGAATAGATCTCAAGATATTTTTTCAGCTCATTCACTCCGGAATTGACCGGGCCCTGTATATAAGAGTTTACCGTTGCAGGATCAACGGAGATCGTAGGAATGTCAACAGACTTTACATCTACAACAAGCGTATCATTTTCCCAAACGACCGATGCCCGGATAGATGCTGTGACCTTGAGAAAACCCTTTCCTACCCGTATAGAGGCAGTAGCATCATCCGTTTTGAATTCGATAACCGGATGGGAAACATCCAGCTTAACACCGGCTGTCTCCCGGATCATTTCCACGATTTCATCGGTATACCGGTCAAGATACTCATTGGCGGCCTCAGTGATTTCATCATCCGAAACAGTCAGTGTAAAAACAGAACCGGCCGGCAGTGCCAAAATTTCATTGAACTGAGCCTCCAGTTTCGCCGCCGCCTGTCCAAAAGATGTACTCCATCCGAAGAATAACGCAAAAAAAACGCCAAGTATTGGTAAAATAGTTAATCGGGTTTTATTCATATTTAATAACCTCCGAAGGGGTTTACGAAGTCCGGTCGGAAAAAGTTTCACTGACAGGATCGAAAACCGGATAACTGACATTATAGCATGACAAAATGGAAGAAAGCGGAAAATTTACACAAGAGACAATGACTGCCCTCGAAGCCGTGCTCTTCGCAGCTGCGGCCCCGGTTTCCTATGCTCGTCTTTCAGAAACAATGGGACTGAAAATCGGCATCATCCATGAAATGTGTCAGGAGCTTTCCAACGGATATGAACGGCGCGGAGCAGGGATCCGCATGCAGTTCATGGACGGCCAGGTCCAGCTGACCACTGCCCCGGAAGCCTCGTCAGCGGTGGAAACCTTTCTCGGACTGGAAGCTGTTCAAAAGCTGAGCCGCGCGGCACTCGAAACGCTGACGATCATCGCTTACCGTCAGCCGGTCTCACGCCCCGCGATCGACGCGGTCCGCGGAGTGAACAGTGAATACATTCTGAGGGGACTGCTGTCCAGAGGACTGATCGAAGAAGCCGGGAGGGCAGAAACTGCAGGAAGACCGATCTTATATGCCACAACACAGGACTTTCTGCTTTATTTCGGGCTTTCTTCTCTCAGTGATCTGCCCCCGTTTGAGACCGAAGAACTGAATGAAATTGAAAATGAAATGCGCATATTGAAGGAGTAAATTATGGAAGAACGACTGCAAAAGATCCTTTCCCGCTGCGGTTACGGCTCAAGACGCGCCTGTGAAGAATACATCCAGATGGGAAGAGTCACCGTCAACGGAGTGACCGCAGAACTGGGGAGCAAAGCCGATCCGAAAAAAGATACGATCCGTGTTGACGGAGAGGTCCTGCAATACACCGAGCCGGAAAAAGTTTATATCATGCTCAATAAACCCCGGTTTGTACTATCGGATCGCGACAATTCAGATCCCCGCCGTACGGTATTTTCGATTGTCGAAGATTCAGACGGGCTTTTTGTTGTCGGGCGTCTTGATTTTGAGAGTGAAGGGCTGATCCTGCTCACCAATGACGGAGAGCTGGCGAATAAGCTTTCCCATCCGCGCTACGGCAAGGAAAAAGAATATATGGTACTGGTCGCCAAACGTCCGGATGACAAGCAGCTGAAAGCCTGGCGGCACGGTGTTGTACTGGAAGACGGAGAAAAAACAGGACCCGCCCAGGTCACCATCAGCAGCGTATCCGGAAAAGGCGCCTGGCTTCGGGTGATCATGACAGAAGGCCGCAAACGCCAGATCCGCGAGATTGGGAAAACGATCGGCCTGCCAATCGTCCGTCTGATCCGCATCCGGATCGGCACTCTGGAATTGGGAGATCTGAAATCCGGCGAATACAAAGCACTGAACGAGAATCAGGTCAAATCTCTGCGGGCCCTGGTTTCGGGAAAACCGAGAGCTGAAAAACAGGCATCAGCAATTGCCAAAGCCGGTGAACAGAAACAAAGTTTCCGCAAACCCGGCCAGAACAATAAACCGCTTCACAAAACAAGCCGCGCAGAAAGAAAAAAAAGCAACACAAAGGCAGAAACGAAAAAGAAGGTCATGTAAACGCTTTTGCCCTCTGCAGATAGAGGAAAGCCGTAAACTGCGTTATAATCATGCCTGATTATTTTTAGACAAGCGATGCCTTCGGAGGATATGAAATGAAAATCACAATGGTCATTCCAACCTATAACGAATCGGAAAACCTGCCGAAACTCGTTAAAGAAGTGCTGGCACTTCCGTTGGAGGATATCCATATTCTGATCGTGGATGACAACAGTCCTGATGGGACCGGTGAACTCGCCGAGAAGCTTCGCGGAGAATATAATGACCGCATTCACTGTTTGCACAGGCAGGGAAAGATGGGGCTGGGTTCCGCCTACAAAGACGGATTCAGAATGGCCATTGATGAAGGTGCTGACTATATCGGCCAGATGGACGCCGATTTTTCCCATCCGATCGAAAAGATCCCGGAAATGGTCCAAAAGCTCAGCGATGCGGATCTTGTCATCGGATCCCGCTACGTCAAAGGCGGAAAACTTGACGAAAAGTGGCCCTTTTACCGGAAGTGGCTCTCCGGATTTGGAAATGCCTATGCAAGATTTATTCTCGGAATGAAAATCAAGGATGTCACGGGGGGATTCAAAATCTGGAAAAAAGAAACCCTCACGGCCATGCCGCTGGACAGCATTAAAGCAAATGGCTATATTTTCCAGGTAGAAATGAACTATGTCGCTTATAAAATGGGCTTCAAGGCTGTAGAGGTCCCGATTTATTTTCAGGAACGGACACTTGGCACCTCGAAAATGAGCCTCGGAATTTCATTCGAAGCCGCATGGCGCACCCTTACACTGCGGTCACAGCATAAAGACATCAAAAGAATCAAGTAACAACTTGAGCATCAAATTCTGAAAAACAGCAGGAAACAAATGAACGATAATATTTATGATGAACTGAAATGGCGCGGAATGATCCACGATCAGATCGACGGCGTTGAAAAAATGCTGAAGGAAAAGAAAGTCACGCTTTACAACGGATTTGATCCGACAGCTGACAGCCTGCATGTCGGGCACATGGTTCCCCTGATCGCACTTGCCCGGTTCCAGCGATACGGGCACCATGTATTGGCACTGGCCGGCGGCGGAACCTGTATGATCGGGGATCCGTCCGGCAGATCTGCGGAACGAAATCTGCTCTCCCGCGAAGAGGTTCTGCACAACGTAGAATGCATCAAGAAGCAGCTCGCGCACTTTCTTGACTTTGATGTCAAAGCCAATCCGGCAAAGATCGTCAACAATATGGACTGGCTCGGCAATATCAGCATGCTCGATTTTTTGCGTGATACCGGGAAATACTTCACGATCAACTATATGCTCGCAAAAGATTCTGTAAAAAACCGCATGGAACGGGAGTCCGGGCTTTCCTTCACTGAATTCAGCTACATGCTGCTGCAAAGCTACGACTTTTACCATCTGCACACCACAATGGGCTGTGACCTCCAGTGCGGCGGCTCCGACCAGTGGGGCAACATCACTGCAGGAAGCGATCTGATCCGGCGTCAGACAGGCGACGCAGTCTACGGACTGACTTATCCGCTCATCAAGAAATCCGACGGTACAAAATTTGGAAAGACCGCCGGCGGTGCCGTGTGGCTCGACCCGAAACGCACCTCCCCGTACAAGTTCTACCAGTTCTGGCTCAACACCGATGATAATGATGTTATCCACTATCTGAAATTCTTCACCTTCTTTGATGAAGAGACCATTAACGAGCTTGAAGCAGAGACAAAAGAACATCCGGAAGCCCGTGCCGCCCAGAAGGCGCTGGCTGTTGAAATGACAAAGATGATGCACGGGGAGACCGCTCTTGAAAATGCCAGACAGGCAAGCCAGGCGCTCTTTGGCGGTGACATCATCGGTCTGTCCGCGGAAGATATCCACGATATTTTCTCAGAAGTACCTTCCTTCGACATGCCGGCTGATCATTTCGGCGGTGAAGGTCTGAATGTCATCGACGTTCTTACCGGCACGGGGTTCCTGAAATCGAAAGGCGAAGCACGCCGCGGGATCCAGGAAGGCGGCATTTATGTCAATAACCGCCGCGTTGCTGACCCTGCCATGAACATCACGATCTCTGATTTCATTGAAGGCAAATATCTGATCCTCCGCCGGGGGAAGAAAAATTACTTCATGGTCAAAGCGATCTGAAACCATCCGATTTTAAATTTCGAAGCCCCGGCACTGAGCCGGGGCTTTTTTGCATAATAAACCGGTAAATGATCAGTTTTTCTCCAGCCAGCTCCGCAGAAGTGAATAAAGTTCCTGCAGCTGCCCGGTCCGGATCTCATTCTGCTGTGCAGCTTCATCATAGGTCGTTACGGCAGTATCCTCCAGTTTGTTCAGGCGTTCCATGATCATCTCAACAGAGCGTTTGTATTCAGCCTGGATTTCATCCTGCCCCAGTGAGTAATTCATCCACCGTTTCTGATCCTCGGATTTGAAATTGGCCCATTCCTGATGGAATTTTTCCTCTGTGAGCCGCTGCATCTCCGTCAGTTCGTTCGTTCTCCGGTCAAAACGCGCTGATGCTTCATCCAAAATATCCTGAGACCGTTTGATCGAGCGTTTGGTCGCGTCAAGTGTCTGGACCTGACCTTCAAGAGAAGACGCACGTTCAACAACTTCGGCAAAAGACTCTTTCCACTCCGCCCATTCTTTCTCGCGGTTGACATCGGCAACATTGACCTTTTCCTGGAACGCGAGCCATTGCTGCTTCCGTTCGTTTTCACCGCTCAGCACTTCATTGATGCGGGTCTCCATTCTCTTGATCGAGTCGGAAGAAAGATCGACCTTAGTCTTCATTTCCTCATTCCGCTTGCGGTAGGCATTCAGTTCCGTCTGCATGTCGCCCAACCGCTTGATATCCTGTTTGCGGCTTTCCTCATTTGTTTTCTGGAATCGCAGGAAATCATCGCGCTCCAAAGCGACCTTTTCTATTCGGTGGCTGAGTTCCTCTACATTTCGGTTGATCGTGAAAATATCATCCATACGGGCCTGCACGGCCTTTTTGATATCGCCGATCGGCTCGATCTGTTTCCGGATCTCCAGAATTGCCCGGCTCAGAGATTCCTGAACATTCTGACGGTTCGCATCAATTTCAGCTTCTTTAATAGTATGAGCTTTATTATTCTCCTCGATCATGATCTGGAGTTCGCCGCGGTTCTGCGCGATCGTACTGTCCA
>CADBKS010000110.1:9201-18839 GCA_902795255.1 uncultured Chloroflexota bacterium | reverse complement strand
ACGATCCCAAACAATACATACCCTTTTGACGCGGAGAATCTGATCGAACTGACAGTCGGGAACGGTGACGCGGTAAGTGTTGTTTACAATCAGCAAAACCTGGGGCGGCTTGGGAAAATCGGAGAAGTAGTCACGATCGATTTTTCTCCATACATGGCTGCCACACCGACTCCGCAATTCAGCCCGACACCAACCAATACCTACGAACCGACTTATACGCCGCAGCCCGAAACACCGCTGCCAACCAACACACCAACACCTTACATTCCATAAAACAGGAGACCAGTTATGCGACAGAACACCTTTCATCTTGTTTCCCTAGGCTGCGCGAAAAACACTGTCGACTCTACGACAATGGGGAATCTTCTGAGCAAACGCGGATTTACTTTTGAGAATGATCCTCAAAAAGCAGAGATCCTTATCGTCAATACCTGCGGTTTCATTCGCCCTGCAAGAGAAGAAGCTATCGAGACGATCAACGAACTTGCGAAACATAAATCGAAAAAACAATATCTGATCGCTGCCGGCTGTATGGCTGAAAAATTTTCGGATGAGATCCGAACGCACTGCAAAAAAATCGACGCGATCATAGGCACCCGAAAATTGAACCAAATCCCACAGGTAATAGACACTCTGCGAAACAAGACACCACTTCAATCATTATCAACGCATATGGATATGGACCGACTGAGTCAGTTCGCAATTCAGGGCAGCAGTGCCTACCTGAAGATCGCGGATGGCTGCAGCAGGCGCTGTGCTTTCTGTACGATTCCCAATATCAAAGGAGAATGGCACAGCAGACCTGTAAATGAGATTTTGAAAGACGCAGCAGCATTGGATGAATCCGGAATCAAAGAATTGATCCTGATTGCTCAAGATACCACATCGTACGGTATTGACCGCGGGGAAAGGGATGCACTGCCAAATCTGCTGGAAAAAATCGAAGAAACAGCCCCAAACATTCCATGGATCCGGATCCTGTATGCCTTTCCCGGATATGTCTCCGATCATCTTATTGACCTGATGGCATCAGAAAACCGTATTCTTCCCTATCTTGACATACCTCTTCAGCACGCAGATCCGAACACTCTCCGCCGGATGCTACGCCCAAGTGATATGGATTCAGTACGAAGGACCCTTGATTATATGCGGGAAAGAATGCCGGAAATGGCGATCCGCTCCACCTTTATCACCGGTTTTCCCGGTGAAACGGAAGAAGAATTCACAACACTGTACCGTTTTATTGAGTCGATGGAATTTGACCGGGTCGGAGTATTTCCATATTTTGCTGAAAAAGATACTCCAAGTGCGTCCCTGCCTGATGATGTACCGGAAGAAGTCAAGCTGGAACGTCAGGAACAACTGTATCTGCTGCAGCAGGAGATCTCCCACAATATCAACCTTCGGTTCGTTGGAAAGACAATGGACGTACTGATCGAAGGTATTCAGGAAGATGGAATGCTCGTCGGCAGAACATACCGGGATGCCCCAGAAATCGACGGACTTGTATTCGTAAGCGGCGATGCGGAAGCCGGGACGATCGTCCCCGTACACATTACAGGTGTTCTTGGTGATTATGACCTGATGGGAACTGTCAGTAAATAACAGCCTGAAACGCCAATATCAGCAATAAGATTTCAAACCCCGGATATTTAATTCAGATATCCGGGGTTTTCTGCGAAGATTTCCACTAATGCTGCTGATTTAGTCCGTAAATTCAGTTATTATACGATACGCATCTCTCAATGTCTCGTAAGTCCAGTTTCGGCAGTTTGCCGGACTAGTCGAGGGGAGGCTGATGTGCGGCACTGAAAAATTATTTCCAAAATATTTGCGGTAACAATCCGAAGCCTTCTGCCCGTTTGTAAAAACCGCACGGATCTGACAAAGCGCAAAAATCATTTGCAGGTTATTCGGTTTTGCATTGCGGATCGAAGAATCATCAGCACCTTTTATCTCGCAGGAAGATAAAACATCCCATAACGCGATATGATGCCGATGAAGAAAATCTGTTTTTTCATCAACAGAAACCAGCAGGCCTTCACTGAATATTTCCGGAAGGATCCGCCAGAAACGGTTTTGTGGATGTCCATAGTAAAACTGAACTGCACGGGACTTCGGTGAAGGCATCGTACCCAGGAGCAGGACACGGGATCCGGCATCAAATATCGGAGCAAATGGGTGTTCGATTCTTTCGATCATTTAAGATTATTAGGATAATCCGGGATATTCGTATCCCGTTTGATAATATACCCGATGATCCGAAGATACTCACTGACCGTATGCTCCCACCCCTCAGGTGAAAGCCACCAGAAATACTTATTGTATCCGGAATCGGGTACAGGATAAATCAATACTTTAAAACCGGTCCTTCTGAAGGAATCGGAAAAAATCATTTTTACACGTCTGGTATGCCATGCATCAGTCACAATAACAGCGCTATTAAAACCATACTCATACATTCGGTCTTTGATCCCGGTTGCTTCCTGTCCGGTATTTTTGGCAACAAATTCAGCCATATAAATACCGCCGCCCGGAACATTCAAATCAATAAGCAGCTGCTTCTGATATTCCGTATACGGAATAGAGTATTCTCCATAGGTCTGATTTGTTTTTGTGAGCAGAATATTATAAGCGACCTTTTGGTGATAAAGAGCCGCAGCCTCCCGGATACGGCTCATATCATTACCACTTAATGGGATGATCACATCAACAGGCTCTAAATGATCCGAATAGACCAGATATTTACCCGCTGCCATGAATAATAAGATAATAATACCGGCTGCTGCCAGTAAAAAACCGATCGCTTTTCTTATTCGCCGTTTTTTACAAATTATCTTCAAGGGCCTTCTTCATTCTGTTCAGCGCTTCACTCAGCGTAGCACGGTTCGTCCCAAAATTCAGACGCACATATTTTTCAAATCCCCTGCCAAAGGACGCACCGTCATTCAGCTGAACTTCTGCTTTCTTCGCGAAAAATTCAGAGGGACTTCCTTCGATACCGAGTTTGGAACAGTTAAGCCACATCAAAAAAGTAGCCTCGACCCGGTTCGTGCCGATTTCAGGAATATTTCTTTTCAAAAAATCCTGAGCATAATCTCTGTTTGACTCAAGATATTCCATCAATTCCAGACGCCAGTCCTCACAGTCGCGGTAAGCCGCCAGCCCGGCCTCTTGAGAAAGGACCGTAACAAAGCTGCCAAGGCCTGAAAGGGACTTTTTAAAAGCAGCCCGCATTTCCGGGTCCTGCACGATTGCCACAGAACAGCTCAGTCCCGGAATATTAAAAGTCTTGCTCGGAGCCATAAACGTGATCGTATTTGCAGCAAGTTCAGGAGAAATCGAAGCGATTGGTGTATGCCGGGCTTCTTTATAAACAATTTCACAGTGGATCTCATCTGAACAAATTTTTACGTTATGCCTCAGGCATATCTCCCCTAAACGCATAAGTTCATCCCTGGTGAAAACACGACCTACCGGATTATGCGGACTGCAAAGAATAAACAGAGATGTATTATCTTTTATTTGAGATTCAAATTTATCAAAGTCGATCTTCCAGATACCCTCATTCTCATCAAAATACAGATCATTTGCGATCCCTTCCGTCCAGTTATTGGATGGAGCGTCTATAAAGGGCGGATATGCAGGCGTCTGATAAATAACAGAATGGTTTGATCCGCAGAATGCACGTACAGCGAAATTGAACCCGGAAACAATTCCCGGAACCAGTATCAGGTCTTCCGGGGTGATTTTCCACCCGTAAAACTTATCCATTCGGTCACAAAAAACGCTTTTCAGCTCCGGGCTTTCCATGGTATATCCGAATACAGGGTGTTCCATACGTTTTTTCATCGCATCTATGATTTTCGGGCATACAGCAAAATCCGTATCAGCTACCCATAAGGGAAGCAGGTTTTTGGGATAAGCATCCCACTTCACACTGTCAGTATTTCTTCTGTCCGGAATCACATCAAAATTATATTTCATTCATTCACCTCTGATCGTTATTTTACAGCAAAAGCATAATAAGCAGGAACGTAGTAGTACGATTTAACACCGGGGCAGATCACTGATGGATCTGCACCTATATCTTCAGAAAGCTGAAGGATCTCTCCGCGCAGGTATTCGTCTGTCATCTTTGTTTTTCCATATTTTTCAAACTCAAAGCGGGTAAAACCGGCATTATAAAACAGGCAGCCCAGTCTGTTTCCAATATCTGCATCAGCACCTTTTCTTTTCAGCATTTCACGTTGGGAACATCCTGCTCTGTACAGTGATTCGGGAGAAGCATCCATCTCACTGTAGCATGGTTCGGCGAGAGCGGCACAGATCCCTTTTGAAGCCGTTACCCTGCGCATTTCTGTAATGATCGTTTTCGGCGATCCACACCACAACAGGGAGTAATGACAATACACAAAATCAAAACTTTCGTCTGCAAAAGGCAAAAATCTCCCGTCCGCAATAATATTTTCAGCCGAATTATTCCGGGATGAAAACGAAACACTTACAGGATCAATATCGATACCGATCAAAATTCTGATCCTTTCCGGAATTTCTGTCTGAATGCAACGTAAAACCGCCCCGGTTCCACTTCCGACTTCAAGAATTGAAAGCGAATTAATCCGGGGCAATTTTGAATACAGTACTTTACGCAGCGATTCGGTCCATTGTGTCTGAGCTATATAACGGGCATGTTTTTTTTGCAAATCAGGACCATTCATAAATCACAAATTTATTCTGTCAGCGTCCGCCCCCGGCACATGCACAGGCGCAGCTTGCACAGGCACATGCACAAGCACAGGAACTGCCTCCGCCGGAAGAATGCCCGCCGGAAGAATATGACCTCACCGGTTCCGGATTCGTCTTGTTTTTAACAGTGGATTTAAACTGGCTCATATTTCCAACCATTGATGTACCAAGTCCCCTTGCGGAATCCGTAATTGAACGTATAAACATCGCCCCCGGCAGTACAGGCATTGAGACCGGTTTTCCCGAAGAAGAAGATGAAGATGCACTGCTGCGCTTGGTTTCTGAAGATACAGATGGGCCGGAAGAAGACGGATCGGGCGAGTAAGATCGTCTGTATCCGGGATCGACCCGCCACCACCATGAAGGAGGCATCATATCGTAACCGGAAAACACGGTTTCGATTTTTTTCTCAGGTTCGGCTTCAAGCATCGCCCATCCGAAATTATCTCCGAGAAGTTTGCTCTTCATTTCGTTTGTTTCAGCAGCTTCTACCTGTGACCATGCCTTGTCGCAGATATTCTTGTAATACTCACGAGTTTCTTTCAGAGAAAAACCTTCAACCTTTTTTGTCACAGAAAGGATCAGGCGATGCATCGTATCCCGCATTTTCTTCTTTTTCTCTGTCATAGAATCCTGTTTCAGTGCTTCAATAAATCCGAGCTCATAATCATGCAGTCCGGAGGGCAGGGGATCTGCAATGTCGACCTCGAACGGATCCTGTGATTTGACAGCTATCACTTCTTTTTTGGAAAGCCCATAAAGGATCATACTGATCACCCGCTCCAGATCCAGTTCAAGCAGGATTGCAGCCTCAACTGCAGTCAAACCGCGTTTGATCCCTTCACCGTCCGATTTGATCTGAGGAGGCAAATAGGAACGCGGTGAACGCGGAGCCGATGAAGATTCTTTGCCTATTCTTGAAAAGCCCCACACAACTGCGCAGATACCAATCAGAACAATAAAACCTCCGCATATTGCCCCGAATGAATCATCCGATGATCCGCTGCTGCTTGTAGAAGGAACTACAATATTAGCAGTTGTTGTGAGGATGTCCTTAGGATATTTTCCGCCAAATGTATATTCAGAATAAGCGTTGGCAGATTGATATTTCCACCGGTATACCACTCTGTCGTCCTCACTGATCCATGCATCCGGCTCTTCCGGCCCCGGCCAATTCTCCGGGCTGTAATAATATACCTGTTTAGGTCCTGTTCCGACAGGATAAACAAGCGTAAAAATAAAATCGGTGGAACCACTCACATATTTCTTACCGAAATAATTTGGAGAAAACTGAAAACCGACGTATTTTACTTCATTTTCGTCTACAGTCTCTGAAGAAGCATCAAAAATATTTTTCCCGAGATTCGGAATTATCACTTCAACGGTTCCGGATCCGCCTTTGGGAATCGAATCACTGCCCATTTCGAGCGTAATTCCATGCAGAAGGCCGGATTGAGAATAATCTGCCTTCGTGACCTTTATTCTTGTATTCACCTCACCATTAAGTTTTACCTGGATATCACGCAGAGAATAAGAATCGTTTGGCAGGCCTATATCCACAAAATCCAATGCCTGACCAAGATTCTGGAATTCATACTCCACAGAAATCGACATAGAACCGTCCGGTTCCAGCATGACGATCGTTTCCTCTCGCGGAACTTTGAAAGAATAATCCGCGCCTGCCGCATTCAACGTTAAAAGTGCAGCAAGAAGAGTAAAAAACAGACAAAATATTTTCTTTTTCATTATCCCTCCTTACTGCTCAGGATCAAAAATCAATCTCATGAGCAACTGTTTTTAATTTACATAAAATCGTTCCGGGGCTATCCGGAAGCCGGATTCAGAAGCATTCCGGAATACCGCCTATGGGTCTGACAAAGCCCGCGTTGCTTTCTATTTCAAGCGGGCAGCCGCATGTACACAGATCCAGAGTTTCACAGCCGCGGCATTTTTCAGGTAAGTATTCCTTATACCTCAGGCGCCGGCAAAGCGGAGCCTCCCAAATATTCTCCCATGGATCCGTAAGAATGTTGCCGACCGGTTCATACCAGGACTGGCATGGCAGAACATTTCCATCCGGCTCGATACACATACTGATTTTCGCGGCAGTGCAGCTCTTCAAACCCAGGCCGGCACTTTGCGGATCAAAAACACAATACTGGGTCGGTGTATACCAGATAAAGCGCTGGCCATTCCGTTCGGCGATCTCTTTTACACGATCCAGAATTGCCGGCAATTCAGCCGGTTTGATCGCATTCTCAATACTCTTCCCCTTGCCCGACCAGATCAGCGCATTCATTCCGAATGTATGTACACCGAGATCATTCAGAAAGTTCAGAAATGCTTCGATTTGCTTTGGATCCGAGTTAGACGCAAGCAGTGTTGTATTCGTATTCATATACAAACCGTTTTTTATTGCATTTCGGATCCCGGCAACAGTTTCCTCCCATGCGCCATTTACACCAACCATGCTGTCATGGACCGAAGGATCCATGGATTCAATCGTGATTTGGACATGATCAAGAGAGCCTTCCTTGAGTTTAAGAACATATTCCTCGTCCTTCAATTTCCGTCCATTTGTGTTCAGCCCCGCAATGATGCCGAGCCGATCCGCATGCTGTAATAATTCGGGAAGAAATGGAACCGTCGTCGGTTCACCGCCTGTAAAAACAACATGAGGGATAGCGATTTTTTCAAGCTTATCCAATACTTTTTTCCAGTTTTCAAGGCTGAGCCGGTTTTTCGCTCTTCCGGGTTCATTATAGCAGTGTAAACATTGATTGTTGCACCCATATGTCAGCGCAAGATCCATCCGGTATGGCGCATCAGGAATTCTGGAAAAAGGTGTGATCTTATCGATCCCGCTGTAAAATAAATCCGCCGCACTGACATTTCCGCTCATCATCCCCTGGATAACAGGCTTAAACTCCAGATAGTCTGAATATGCCTTCTCCGTATCTTTATCGAAGAATTTATAGATCAGATTTTTCGATTCCTCATCCTTTTTTCCTGTAAGAACACACCAGGTAAAAAGAGCCGCACTGTCGTTGAGATAAAAAGAATCATTCCCGTTGATCCAAAGGATCCCGGTCAAATCTTTTTCAACCCTTAAATGCAGGTTATCGTATTTGCCATCCCCATGGTCTACTTTATATTTGTAGATCCCCTGTTTGAATTCTCCAACTGTCTTTTTATGATTAAACCTGTCAAAAAGATTCATCACAGCTCCATCCTGCAAAATTTGCTTTTATATCAGGAAATTACCATTTCGGTTCTTCAGTGATCTGATAGCTCACACCGCAATATGGGCATGTCACTGTCGGCACGCCGGCAACAAGAGATATATCATCTTTACCAAGCGGTGCACCGCATTTTTCACACACAAGTTTTGAGGCCTGGGTCTTGCCGCCCAGATCGATATTGTATGTGACATTTTTAGCTTCCTGGTCTGCTTTGTTTTTACGTGTCACGATCACCATAATAACCGAACCGACAAGGATCATGATCAAACCGATCGCAAGATTGCTTCCGGAAAACGGGTCACCAAATGCAGCCCAGACAAAAAGGACCCCGAAAATGTAACTGATTACAGATAGAACAATTCCAACGATTCTCATTTATTTTTTCTCCATGTTTACGATTCTGCCGGAAGAGGTCACTTCCAATTGATATTCCTCACCGATACTGTACATTCGAAATTCATTGAGATTTGCGGGGTTGATCCGGTATTCCCGTCCGGATTCATCCCGCAGCGTGACCGTATACGATGCAGACTGATTCCCCGTTGAATATTGCGGATCAACAAAGGGTAATTCCGGATTCGGACCGGTTCCGCTGGCACGTTTGGTATCGATCACACCGGTTTTATAAATCGTATATTCACAGTAAGGTTTATATACCTCATACACACAGTCCTGAACAAACTGTTCAAAACCGTTCCCCATGTCGACTGCATAAGGGGTTCCGCAAACTTCAACAGCACCATCAACTTCATCCTGATACGTCTGGTAAAGTTTATCCGAACATCTGATATTTTCAGCATCTTTCGGAACTCGATCAGACCAGGCATGTTCTTTCGCCGGAACCGGGCCGATAACCTGAACCGAAGTCTGCCAATTCTGGCCGGCAACAACAGCATTGACAAACGTATTCGGCAGCGGTGTTGAATTCACATTATAAAGGCCGCCGCCGGACCCCAGAATGTTGAGCAAAAGCATACCCAGAAGCCCGATCACAACAAGGATCAGAATGAACCGGAGACAACCGCCGCCTTTCTTCCCGCCATTATCAGCAGTCTGTGCCGGGATCTCCTCTTTTTGTGAAGAAACATCAAGGGGAGTTCCGCAGGCAGCGCATTTCAGCGTCCCTGCAGGATTGGCAGTACCGCAAGCAGGACAGATCAGCGGCTCACCATGTTCTGTTTTTGCCTCATCCAGATGGGCGCTGTGCTGCGTTCCGTGTTCCCGTTCCGTTCCCTCCGAAAGGTCTGCACCGCATCGGCTGCAGGTCTTCGCACCGGCAGGATTTCTGTTCCCGCAGTAAGCGCAGTATATATCCGGCCCCTGTTCGGCTTTGCGAATGATCCGGTCATCCGTCAGCATCTGTGCACTCGTTTGCTGTTCGAATTTAACATCCTCACCCATCGCCGCACCGCAGCTTCTGCACACACGGCTGGAACCGGGATTCTTTGCGCCGCAGTTGGGACATGTCCAAATCATTTCGCGATAACCAACTACTTTTTGTGCCATGGGGTAATTCCTTTCTTCTTATCGAAACTTCCTATTATTTATTATATAATAAAAACGGCTGAAAATAGTTTCATTCGCGTTTTTCCGGCTCAGTAAACAGATATGAATTCATAACAAAAAACTGAATGTGCCTGTCAAAGT
>CADBKS010000110.1:0-9128 GCA_902795255.1 uncultured Chloroflexota bacterium | reverse complement strand
AGTTTCCGGATCCACCGGCAAAATACAATAATATAAGTCCTGCCTGATATTACTGCAAATTCAGCATCCATCCGGAAAATGCCGATACGACTCAAACAACAGATGGCTTTTTTCACAGCGTTTCCAGCCATACAAATTCAAGGTGCCTGTTTATATGCTCACAGCCGGCCTGATTTAGGCTTCAGCAACATGTCCCACTCTGAAAACTGCGTAATAGAACCATACTTTAATCTATTTAACCGTTTTTCGGGAAAAATAAATTGATCGTTTTTTCGTATTTACCGCATCCTCGAAACCTCTGATTTGCCGCGATCTGAATTTTCGGGGCCGTTTTCGTTATGCCACATAAATTAAAATAAAAACTCGGGAATCACGGTCCCGCAAACTCACATTTTTTTCGGGGTGATCGTATCATTTACGTATTCCAACAATACAGGTTCGATTCCCTGTCCAAAATGCCTTGCGAAGTTCAGAACGCTCATATAATCGTCTCTTACATTTACCGTGCAAGGATTACCATGGCACCAATTCCGAACGGATAAAAGATAGGTACGTTATAAAAAATAGTGATCATTCTCAAAAAAGGCGAAAAACTGCTCAGATATTTTCCGAACAGTTTCAGCCGCTTTTTATTTTTTTATATTAGGATGATGTTTTTTACCCGGGTTTCAGGAGGATAATATCTTGTTTTGCTTATATTGATCGACGAAATCCCGAATTAAATCAATTTGTGCAAAATCCTTGTTATATACAATATTCGTTTCACGGACCATACTGAGATTTTCAATCGGGAGTGCCGTGATCTTCCCCTTGCGCAATTCATCCATACAGGCACTTTTCGGAAGGATCGAAACCCCAAGATCCTTCCGGATCAGATCCTTGATCGTTGCAATATTATCCACTTCAATTGAGACATCAAAATTATCAATTGAATCATTAATGCTGGTAAGCGTAGCCTCGAAAAGCCGTCTGGTTTCAGATTTCGGCAGGCGCAGGATCACATGCTCCTTTTTCAAGTCTGCAAGGGAAACCATAGACATTTTGGACAACGGGTTATTATTGGAAAGGATACACACCAGGTAATCCGTGTCAAGCATCAGATAATTAAGATCGGGAGATTGCCGTCTGCCTTCAACAATAGCAAAATCGATCTCATAATTTTCGAGCATTTCATAAAGATTTTTTATTGTATCTGTAATAATCGTAATGCTGACATTCCCATGAGATACACCGTATTTTGCCAGAATCTCTGTAATTTCGTTGCTTTCTGAAGTGTGAGTAATCCCAACGCGCAGCTTCGTTGTTTTCCGCTCGATTTCAGAGATTTTATCGAACATTCTCGTATACAGACTCTTTATTCTTTTGGCATATTTAACAACGACATCTCCTTCCGGAGTGATCTTGACCTCGCCTTTATTTCTGAAGAAAATTTTTACGCCGATTTCTTTTTCAAGCAGTGAAATATGATTGCTTACCGCCGGCTGAGTCAGTGACAGAATGGATGCTGCTTTTGTAAAGCTTTTTTCCTCAGCCACTACAAGAAGTGTTTCGAGCTTTGCATCTAACATTTTTTGCTGTTCCCATAAGGTTTGTTTATATTTCGATAATGATTTATTAACTAATTTTATCATGGAATACAGGATTAATGAAACAATCCGTACAGTATTAATAACCAATGCCATAAAAAAACACGGACAATCTATAGTCCGTGTTTTTGTCTATTGATTTATGGGGAAAAAATCAAATATGGAAGGACATGTCTTTATTTACCGAGTTCACAGCTAATTTCACGCACACCCTCGTTAGATTCAAGGAAGGCAGTAAGATCGCTCATCGTAATAGCCTGATTCATGCGAAGAGTCAGATCATATGTTGCTGTGCCGTCATCATTGAATGCAATGCGATTCGCTATGATCTGCATTTTGTTTTTTTCAATAAATGCGTTTAGCGCAGCATGAAAAGATTCTGAGTGAAGAACCGTACAGTGAACTTTTCCGATGATCAGAGAATCAGCGCTCATTACATATTTATGCATAAGGATTTGCGTCAGCGCAACAACGATCGTTGCAAGAAAACCCACAATATAAAGCCCGGATCCTATAGCCAGCCCGATTCCGGCAGTCGCCCATATACCCGCAGCCGTCGTAAGCCCGCGAATAGATGTTCCGTTGCGGAAAATGATCCCTGCACCAAGGAAGGAAACACCGGAAACAACCTGGGCAGCGATACGAGCCGGATCCGCATCTTTTACGCCCCTTATCGTTTCGCCGGAAACATCTGTTACATCTGCAAAACCATATTTTGAAACGATCATCATAACAGCTGCAGCACAGCAAACGATCACATGTGTACGAATTCCCGCTTCCTTGAAACGAAGGCTTCTTTCAAACCCGATCGCCGCCCCGCAAAGACAGGCAAAAAGGATCCTTGCTAAAAACTCAGCATTCTGCAAAAGCGAAAACTGATTATTCATAAATTCACCAAATGTCATGTCCGTTATCCGCCTTTCCTGATTTTTTATTATCACCGGCCGAACAATTATAATAAATCATTCAGTTAATGATAATCCTTCGTCAGCATTTCAACAATATATATTTTTTTGTCATCATAATATTTTTTTATGCAGCCCCGAAGAAATCAACGCTGTTATACATCAGCCATAATTCACAAAACATCGTTGCACATCCGATAATCACGCTTATAATAGATAATGAACGTGGTATGAAAGGAAACTTATGAGAAAATCCGCAACTGTTTATTTAAAAACCATCTTTCTTCTGTTATCGGCTGCATTCATACTCAGTGCATGCTCCGAAGCCGGTGAAAGCGGTTCTGTTTTCAGGGATTTTCTTGGCTACTTTCAAAGTCAAAATGAAACAGAACCCGTTCCGGAAACTGTCAGCCAGACCCCGGAAGCAACTGTGATCACCACACAGGCCGCTGCCGTTTCAGCGACCCCGGATCTGATCGCCCCAACCGAAACGATTGAGCCCACACAGGAGACTTATACGATTCAGCTATGGATCCCACCCCAGTTTGATACAGAACAGGATACACCCGGCGGGCAGGCTTTGGCAAAAGCCATATTCGAATATACCGAAACGCACCCCAACATTTCAATTTCTCTCCGGGTAAAGGCCGCTTCCGGGGACAGCAGTGCGATCAACACAATAACAGCTGCCAATCATGTTGCGAAAGACACGCTGCCTTCACTTGTTTTGCTTTCGCGCAGCGATATGGAAACTGCAGTCCAGCGTGGTCTTGCAAAACAATTCAATACCAATATTTTTTCCGAGAGTGCATCATGGAACGGATTTGCGCGGCAGTCATCAGTGATCGACAATACGATTTACAGTATTCCGATCCTCGGAGACTGTCTTGTTCTGACTTATCGTCCGGCAAAAACCGGCTCGGAACTTACTGCCTGGCAGGACATTCTGACCAGGGGACTCCCTATTGGTTTTGCACCATCCCAGTCGACATCATTATTCGGTACCTTCATATACCTTATGCAGGGAAGCAAGCTGACAAATGATTTAGGGCAGGCTTATCTTGACCAGCAGAAACTGACAGATACATTAAACTTCTTCCTCACCGGAGGACAAAACGGTGCATTTCCGCCATCGCTGGCCCAGATCGTCGACCAGAATCAGATTTGGCAGCGCTTCAATGACGGAACAATGTCCATCATCATTTCCCAGTTTTCAAGTTTCCGGCACTACAAAGACACAAGCATGGCTGTCCGCGCGCTGCCGTTGACCGAAGGTGTATCCGAATATCCATTGGTATCAACGTGGAATCTTGTTCTGCTCGAGGAAGATGGACCGCTTCAGGAAGAAGCTGTCAAATTCGCAGAATTTCTTGCCGACCCGGCTGTAAATGATGCGTTTTCGGTAACATCGGGATACCTCCCGGTCAGGAAGAACGAACATGAAATTTGGCAGACGGATGAACAATTCGATCTGATCACTTCTCTCGGGGAAAATGGGACCATAATTCCCAATAATCAAATCACAAACAAACTCATCCCGGTAATCAACAATGCCGTAACACAGGTCATTAAAAACCAGCTTACACCGGCAGCCGCCGCACAGGAAGCAATTGCCGCAGTAAATTAAAAAGGATCGTTCATGCTGAAATACATAACCGACAAAAAATACATGCTGCTGTTATTAGTCATAATTTTATGTGTGATTCTGGTATTTATCGGCATCATCATCTGGCCCGAAATGAATATGCGTTTTGGTGCCACAGCCGAAATCAGTCAGATAACACCGACAATAACAGCGACACCGACAGAATTACCCACCAATTTTCCTCCCGTGATCCGCGATTACTTTGAAAACCAGAACGGGACAAATGGCCTGCTCATCGGAAGTGTCGTTTTGGTTTTGATCATTCTGCTCGGCGTTCTCATTTCGATCAGGAATAATGAAAAATAAGTACCGGCCTTTCTTTTACGAGAAAAAGAGACCATCCTTCATAAATATTGTTCTTACAATAATAATTGGTACTGTTTTTCTTCTGTATATCGGGCTGCAGTTTCCCCGTATCCGCCAGGTGATCGCCCAGCCGCTTTTTGCAGCGGCGTCATTTGTCGTCAATACGGGCAAAGATTTTTTTGATGCAACAAAAAGGTATAAAGAACCTGTCCGGCCCAGACAAACCTACACACCTTTGGAATTGCCGGATCAACAGGTTCTCTTTGCGGAAAGTCTCGAATCTCTGGCAAATATCAGCCAGATCTCAGACCCGCTTGCGGATCTCCGGCAAACGCCTACCGTGTCCGAATACTCAAAAGTAGCAGATTGGGAATACCTTGATCCAAACCTGAATTACGATGTCCGCTCAAGCGGCTCGGAATCCGATGTCCCGGTTCGGCTCGATATTATTCCGCCGGTATTTGAACGGGCGGATATCAATAATAACGGAGCCGCTATTCTCAGCGCGGCGCTTCGTTATTGGGGTAAGATCGAGAACCAATATCAAATCGCTGAAATCATTCATCCCCATTCTTTTGATCCCGTTGTCAGTTTTTCGGATCTCAGCGGATATATTGATTCCAGATATCCGGATCTTATTACCATTACCCGCATGAACGGGACCAAAGAGACGCTGACAGCGATCCTCAAAGAGGATCTTCCGGTTCTGATTCAGATACAGTATCCCGGCACCTATACATACTGGCTGCGTGATGACCGCTGGGAAGCACAATACATCATTGTTCACGGTTATGACAGCAGTACCGATACTTTTTCCTACCAGGATTCTCTCAAAACAAATAATGCCTCAATTGGTTCTGCCGAACTGCTGCAGAGATGGTATCCTTTTCAGAGAAAATACATGATCATCTGTCCCGAATCACAGGATACTGCCATACAGAATGCACTCTCTGAAAACTATTTTGAGGAACTAAACCTTCAGCAAGCGGAAGTAAAATTCCGGACTGACAGCGAAATGCTTCCCAACGATCCCTTTGCGCAATACAATTACGGCGTGATCCTGCATGATCTGGGCGATGAGTATGGCGCATGGGAATTCTTTCAGAAAGCTGTTGAAGCCGCTCTGCCGCAGCGTTTTATCAGCTATTGTCCCGAAATACTTGAAACAGCATTGGCGATCGGCTATGCTGATGACCTGGCAGACCTGACAACACCGGTCCTGCGCAAAAATCCGTACGACGAGGAAATGACCGTATACCGCGGTTGGGCCGAAATTGTCCGGGGGAACATTCCCGAGGGGACATCCCTGATCGAAAAAGCCGAAAAGCTCAATCCGAACAACGAAAAAGTCCGGTATGCAGTAAAATATAAAGAAACGATGCTTCAGTAACATAAGGACGAATAGAAATGGACAATAAAGAAACCAATAAAACCCTGATTCTCGTGCTCATCGCGATCCTTGCGCTCTGCGGCTGCATGATCATCTCATGCTGCGCTGCCGCTGTTTATTCGATGTCAAGAATGAACAGAGACACGATCATAGAGTTTTTGAGTAACGGTACCGAAACGCTCCCGTCCCTGAATGATCCAGACTCTTCATCCGGCATGCAATCAGAAGAAGAGGTTCAGACCGCAGAAGGGCTGACATCTGAAGAGCAGAAAATTATCAGTATCACTGAGGAAATCAGGGGGATCACTGCGGAAAACAAACTTGCTCCCATTTATAAATCTTCCGATGAACTGCGGCAGGACCTGATCAGTGATTTGCAGGAAGTGACTGATGAAGAATTTGCGGAAGAACTGGGACTTTATAAAATTCTGGGATTTGCCCCTGATGATTTTGATCTCAGACAGTTTTATGTAGACCTTTACACTGAACAGATCGCAGGTTTTTACGATCCGGAAGAAAACGCGATGTATCTGATCGCCGATATTTCCCCCCGTGAAAACGCGCTGACACTGGCACACGAATACACACACTATCTCCAATACAATCATGATGAATTCCGTGAAACACTCGACTACGATGATGACTTCTGTGAGAAAAACGGAGAAATGTGCGTCATCATAGACGCCCTGGTTGAAGGGGATGCGTCGCTTACGGAAAATCTGGCTGATGCCGAAGATACCATTTTGAAACTGCCGGACAACTATACAAATAACGAAGAACCCTCATCAACCGTTTTTGATAATGCGCCGAAATTCTTCCAGGATTCGCTGCTGTTTTCCTATGTTTACGGCTTTGATTTCGTCGCTTATCACTATATGAGAGGCGGTTTTGAAGCAGTCAACAGGATGTACACAAATCTTCCGCAAAGTGTTGAACAGATCATGCATCCGGAAAAGTATCTGATCGACCAGCCGGTCAGCGTAACGTCTGAGCCTTTCAGGTCCATGATCGCCAAAGATTTCGACATCATCCAGGAAGACGTACTGAACGAAGCTGATATCCTGCAGATCCTCGGAAGCGGCTGGGATTCAGACTGGCAGCTTTCAGAAAAACAGGCATCTGCCGGTGCAGACGGCTGGGGAGGCGGAGCTTATATTTTTGCTGAAGCAGACGATCAACCTCTTTTCTTTTCGAAAACGATATGGGATTCAAAGAAAGAGGCCGATGAAGCAGAAAATGCATTTCAGAATTATTGCAATAAGCGTTTCGGGAAACAGGTTTCCGAAAATGTCTGGCAGGGCAGCGACGGATCTTCTGTATATCTCATCAAACAGAATGATATTCTCTACTGGATGATCCTGCCGGAAAACTGCGACGCCGCCACACTGGTAGGATTGATCCGAAACGGAAGTGCTTTGTAAGGAGTAAAACTCATGGCAAAATATATTCTGGCGCTGGATGCGGGGACGACCTCAAGCCGGGCGATACTCTTCGACCGGGAGGGAAAAATGGCCGCAATGGCACAAAAGGAATTTCCGCAGATCTACCCAAAAGCAGGCTGGGTAGAACATGACGCAGCGGAAATATGGAACACGCAGCTTGAAGTTGTTCGTGAAGTTCTAAGTATCGCGGGAACGTCTTTCAGTGAGATCGCTGCCATCGGTATTGCGAACCAGCGTGAAACCACCGTCGTCTGGGATAAAAATACCGGTGAACCGATCTGCAATGCCATTGTATGGCAATGCCGCAGAACAGCAGAATACTGCGACCGCCTGAAAGAACAGGGGCTCACCGCTCCGATTCGGGAAAAGACCGGACTTCTGATCGATGCATACTTCTCCGGTACCAAACTCCGCTGGATCCTGGAAAATGTTCCGAACGCCAGAGTCCGCGCCGAAAAAGGGGAATTGCTTTTCGGGACCATCGATACCTGGCTGATCTGGAAGCTGACGGGCGGAAGTTCCCATGTGAGTGACTACTCCAATGCATCCCGCACGATGCTTTTCAACATTCACACGCTGACCTGGGATGACGAGATTCTCAAAGTACTGAATATTCCCCGCAGCATGCTCCCGGAACCAAAACCCAACGGGAGTATTCTCGGATACACTGCCGCATCCCTGACAGGACATCCGATCCCGATCGCAGGGGCAGCAGGAGATCAGCAGGCAGCGCTGTTCGGCCAGGCCTGTTTTCTTCCGGGCCAGGCAAAAAACACCTATGGTACCGGCTGTTTTCTGCTGATGAATACCGGGGAAAAACCGATTTATTCAAACAACGGGCTGGTTACAACGGTGGCCTGGGGGCTGAACGGGAAAGTCAACTATGCGTTGGAAGGTTCGATTTTTACAGCGGGAGCGGCGATCCAGTGGCTTCGGGATGAACTGCACCTGATCAAAACCGCAGCTGAAACCGAGGCTGCGGCCCTGTCTGTCACGGACAGCAACGGGGCTTACGTAGTACCTGCTTTCACCGGCTTGGGCGCCCCGTATTGGGACTCATATGCCCGGGGAACGATCATCGGACTTACGAGAGGAGTTAACCGAAATCACATCATCCGCGCGGTACTTGAATCGATTGCTTATCAGACTTATGATGTGCTCAACGCGATGCAGCAGGATTCCGGAATACCGATGACATCTCTGAAAGTTGACGGCGGTGCTGCTGCAAATGATTTCCTGATGCAGTTCCAGGCTGATATCAATCAGACACCGGTCCTGCGTCCTGCATGTCTGGAAACAACAGCGATGGGCGCAGCTTTCCTTGCCGGACTGACCGTTGGTTTCTGGGCTTCTCAGGACGAGATCATGCAAAAACTGAGTATAGCCTCCGAGTTTAAACCGCACCGGAATGAAGAATGGTGTAAACAAGCGCTGAATGGCTGGCATAAAGCCGTGAAGCGTTCTTTTAACTGGATGAAGGAAGAATAACTATAATGAGCGATACATCCTATGACGTAATTGTTATCGGCGGAGGTGTTGTCGGTTGTGCCATCGCACGCGAACTGTCCAGATACAAACTGCGGACCGCGCTGCTGGAAAAAGCCGCCGATATCTGCGCCGGCCAGAGCAAGGCCAATACCGCTATTATCCATGGCGGTTATGACGCCAAACCGGGAACGCACAAAGCCTATTACAATGTTCGCGGAAACCAGATGTTTGACACTGTCTGCGGTGAACTGGATGTTCCTTACGAATGGAACACTTCACTGGTCGTCTCCTTCGCTCCCGAAGAAGATTCCGCAATTGACGAATTGCTCGAAAGAGGGAAAAAGAACGGTGTTCCCGGGCTTCAGG
>CADBKS010000109.1 GCA_902795255.1 uncultured Chloroflexota bacterium | reverse complement strand
TTTGCACTATTTATTACAACCTGCCGCATCACAGCCGGAACGGTCCATTCCACCGCCGCATTTCCCGTCAGTTTCCCCTGCCGTCCATTCGTTTTTCAGAGGGTCCGGATCATAAAACGATATTTTTTTCATTCAGTGTATTCCAACAGTCTGCTGTTTGACATTTGAATAACTTTCTATTTGACATTTGCACATTCTTATGTTAAGATACATATGTTTTTATTCATTATTATTTCTCAGGCTGCAGAAACGAACAAATAATTATCAATTCGGACGGACAAAATGAAGAAAAGAGTAACCATACAGGACATAGCGGACGCTCTGGGAGTCTCACGCAACACAGTATCAAAAGCCATCAACAACTCAGAAGGTCTTGCCGACGGGACCCGTGAAAAAATTCTGAAAAAAGCAATTGAGATGGGGTACAAACAGTTTTCCTATGTACAGACGCTGAACAGCATCACAAACCCGTCAAAGAAAAACACAGACGGACATACCGGATATCAGGGAGAAATAGCACTGTTCACGACCGTATTTCTGGGCCCGTCTCACTTTGCATCACTGATGCTGGAACGTTTCCAAAAGGAACTGGCGGATCTTGGCTATACGCTCAACACACACCGGGTCTCTCCAGAAGAGATAAAAAATCTGGAACTCCCGATCACTTTTATCCGTGAGCGGGTATCCGGGATCATCTGCTTTGAGATGTTTAACAGGGAATATGATGAAATGCTGTGCGAGCTGGACATTCCGATCCTTTTCGTGGACGGTCCGTGTAAGCCGGATGGAAGAACACTCCCTGCCGACCAGCTTTATATGGATAACACCACAGGCATCCACCAGATCATCAATGAAATGCTGGATCAGGGGAAGAAAAAAATCGGATTCATCGGCGACTACGAACACTGCGAATCCTTTTTCGAAAGATATATGGCATTCCGCGGCGCAATGCTGCTCAGGAATGTACCTGTGGAAAAGGAATTCATTATTAAAGAAAATCATGCAATAGATATGCATCCTTTTCTTCAGAAGCTTAAAGAAATGCCGGATATGTTCCTGTGCGCGAATGATTTTGTGGCAGCAGACTTGCTGCAGCTCCTGCGTGAGATGGGAATAAACGTTCCGGAAGACGTGATGGTTTGCGGATTTGATGATTCCGCCGAATCCCGGCTGATCAATCCGCCCCTGACAACGATCCATATCCACACACAGATCATGGCGTTTTCTGCGGCCCAGCTTCTGATCAGCCGTATTGAAGAGCCATCTCTGGACTTCAGGACCGTTTATACGGAAACCTACCCGATCTACCGGGGATCGGCACCGATCGGAGCAAAGCAGTAATTATCATCTGTGCAATACCCTCAATAAACCGGCCGGACAAAACACAGATGAATTGAGGAAACGAGCAGCGAAACAGGGAACGGATAAGCACACCTCTCACTGCTGTTGGAGTAAAAATGAAATTTCTGAATTATGACAGCAAATTCAGCAGGATCATGATCAAGCTGTGCTATGCCTGTTTTCTGAACCTGCTCTGGATGGTCTGTTCACTGCCGATCTTCACGATCGGTGCATCCACGACAGCATTATATTATGCCTGTCTGAAAATCGTCCGCGAAGATGCCTATAACGCCGGAGGGCTGTTTTTTCACGGATTCAAACAGAATTTCAAACAGGCAACCGTTTTGTGGCTGATCATGCTGGGCGCGGGGCTTTTCCTCGGTGCGGACGGATTTATTCTATATCATCTTCGGGCAAACTCCAACGGACCGGCTGCTGTTCTCTGGACACTGATGCTGGCAGTGATCATCGCTGCGGCCGTGATCTGGGTGATCATCCTGCTGAACCTGTTTCCGCTTGTTGCAAGTGTTGAAAATACCAACATGGCAATGCTGAAAAATGCTTTTCTGATCGGAACGCATTATCTTTTCGCAACGATCCTTATGTTTGCGATCCACTTTGCCATGTTCTATATCATTGTGAGCGTCTTCACGCCTATGTTCCTCATGGGAGAGGGCCTCTGTGCAATGCTGTGTTCCTGGCTGATCAAGAACATTCTCAAGTCCGTATCTTATGACCCGAATCCGCCTGTGGATACCAGTCAGGATTAAATCATGAACCCGAGAGAAAAAGCCGCCAATAAAGAAGCCTTCGGCAGAATGAACCGGTTGGAAAAACTGGATTACATCCGCACCTACTATTGGGGGCCGATCCTGCTGGCGGTGATCGCACTTATCATCCTCGGGACCTCCCTGTACCGGCACTTTACCAAAAAGGAACAGATCCTTTATACCGCCTGTATCAATACCGTTATCGGAGATGAACTTGAAAATGCGCTGCACCGGGATTATCTGCTTGCGCGGGGGATGGATCCCCGAAAATCAGAGATCCTGTTTTACAGGAACCTTTACCTGTCCGAGAATGCATCCGAAGAAAACCACGAGATCGCTTACGCATCCAGAATGAAGCTGCTCGCGGTCATTAACAGCAAAAAGATGGATTTTGCACTGATGAACAGGGAAGCATATGACATTCTTTCCCAAAGTGATTACCTGTTGGATCTGTCGGAATTAGCCCGGGAGGACGGGGAGCTGTACAAAGAACTGGAACCGTTTCTGACTGAAAACACCGTGATCATTGAGGACAATGCCATCGAATACAACCTGCGCGAAGCGGATACCTATCAGGCGGTTACAAAAGAAGTAATAAACGGGATCGATCTTTCAGGGATCCCCGTGATCCGGGATGCCGGTTTTCCCGATACCGTTTATCTGGGAATTATCGCAAACACCCCGAGGATCACGGAATGCTGCGAATATCTGAGATTCATCCTTTTCCGGGGAAACAGACCTGCATAAAACCGATCAGGATCCCCGGTTTTACGGTGAAAGGACGCTGAACAGCTGATGGCAAATAACAGCTGTTCGAGAATGGAGAAACAGGAAGCCGTACAGCATGTACACTTCCTTTATCTTATGAAGTGCCGGGCTTATTGACAAAGTCCAAGCCCACGTTCCGGATCCCGGACGGAACTTAACGGACTGGCAGTAATCCTGCGGAAAAAGCAGGAAAGCATAGCAGAGAAAAGAGGTATGCATATATGGGAAACAGTTATATTATTGTCTTCAGCAACTGGATGACGGCAACGTTCGGAGCGGCACTGGCAATCGCTATTCCGATCATCTGCTGGGCCATTCAGGCTATCGGTAAGTTTTTCGTCTTCAAAAAGGCCGGAAAAACATCGTGGCACGCATTCATTCCGGTCCTGAGCGACTGGGATCAGCTGGATCTTTCGTGGAACCGGATGATTGCCTGGTTCTGGGTATTTGTTCTCTTCCTCAGCGGTCTGTTCGTAAGCGGTACCGTAAACGCGGTATTCCACATGAAGCCTTACATCCATGATTCTCTGATGATCGTTCTTCTGATCACGCTCATGATCATCATGGTGATCGACTGCTACCAGCTGGCAAAAGCTTTCAAAAAGAACTTCTTCTTCGTCCTCGGGCTGTTCTTCCTCTTCCCGATCTTCATGGTCATCCTCGGGCTGGACAACTCCGTATATCAGGGGCCGCAGGAGTAATTTCTCTCTCAGCTCACAAACTGAAAACAAAACAGAGGGCCGATATTGCGGTCCTCTGTTTTGTTTTCAGGATAAAGCAGTGACAAAGCATTACCGTGAGAGTTTAACTCCGGCGTCTGTTCCGCAGCAGCAGGGTGAGAACTTCGCCGATATCCCCGCCGATACAGATACTTCGGGCAGCGATCTCCCCGATCGTGAAAGCCTCGCCATAGTTCACACAGGCATAAACCGATTTCGGGTTTTCAGCAGTCATTTGCCAGAAGGGATATTTGATGATGACCGGTGTATTCGCACCGACGCCGAGTTCAAGATAAAGCACATGAGCATCTCTGCAGCTGTCCAGAAACTCCGCATAAGCCGCTGAAGCCCGATGCCAGCCCGAATCCTCCGCAAACGTATCATCCGAGCGCAGATTCATCATTACATCTCCTCCATCCGGACTATGCGGGATCAGCTCCGTCGGGATCTCCATGCTGAGCGCACGGTTTTCAGGGATCTGAAACGATCCGTTTTTATCCTGCTCAAAGCCCTGTGCAGCAAGTGCCTCTCTGACCCACTCCTCATTATCCCATGTCTCCCGAACTGACGGATCCGTGCTTTGAAACAGCCCGTAATCACCCTGGGTATAAAAGAGCCGGGACTTTTCAAAACCGGCCCGCTGGAAGCAATGGTCAACGTTGGTCGTGATCACAAAGTGATCTTTCCCGTCAAGCAGCCGCAGCAGATCCGTATAGACAGGGCGGGGGATCGGCATATAACGGTTGATATAGATATTGCGGCTCCAGAATGCCCAGAAGATCTCCGGTTTAGGGAAAGGATAGAAGCCTCCGGAATACATATCCGTAAAACCGTATTTCCGGCTGAAATCCCCGAAATATTTTTCGAACCGTTCGCCGCTGTAAGTATAACCGGCCGACGTGGAAAGACCAGCTCCGGCACCGACAACGACCTTATCCGCCGAATCCAGCTCCTGCCGCAGGCGGCTGATCTGCTCATCATACGTGCCCGTTCCGCGGGAAAGCCGAAGATCGAATTTCCGAACCGCAGCTACTCCGGCACGGATCGTTTCCATATATCCGTTTCTTTCCTCATTCAAATAGCTTTTCATAGATCCGTTTGTCCTCATCTTTGAATACATTAAAAATGATCCTGCCCATTTGATCTTCATGCTCACCCAGCCAGCGGGAACATGTCTTCACAGCGATCTCTGCTGCCCGGCGGTTCGGAAAATGAAAAACACCGGTAGAAATACAGCAAAAAGCAACACTCCGCAGATCGTTTTCACGGCACATTTCAAGTGTGTTCCAATAACAATCGGCAAGATCTTTTTCAAGTTCCCGTGTAAGCTGTCCCTGAACGATCGGTCCCACGACATGGATCACCTTCCCGGCCGGCAGGTTATAGCCATCGGTCAGCATCGGAACACCTGTCGGCTGAGCGTATGAAGCCCCGTATCGGTTCCGGAGCGTGGCCATCTGTTCGGCGCATTCCGCACGCAGCTGAACACCGGCATAGGTATGGATCGCGTTATCAATGCAGCTGTGCATCGGAATAAAACAGCCAAGCATCTCTGAATTTGCCGCATTGACAATGGCATCGGCCTGAAGGCGGGTGATATCTCCCTGCCACACAGCAAAAACATCCGCATACGGGGCTTCACTGCGGTATGCCTCCCGGACCGATCGGATATCAAATAGGGGAACGATCCCCTTTTCACGGGCACGTTCCTGAAGATAATCATCCTGCACCGACAACACTTCAGGAGGCAAAGCTTTCGGCATCCGGATATTCATCAGCGAACGAAGCAATCCGCGCTTATCCGTTTCATTCTGAGGTACTGTCAGTGTACGAAATTCCCGGGATTCAGCCAGAAATGCTTTGATCAGATAATCCAGTCGTTCCTTCTGTTCCATTTTTACTCCCTTCAACCAGCCGATCCTGTAATTATATCCTGCCAGGCCGGGTTTTGTGACCGGCAACCTATAGTATAATCGGTGCGGTCATCGGAGGCCTTATAAACGTAATTATAAGACCGGATAAGATGGCGGACGACCTGAAGCAGCAGAGGCACCGCGAAACGTTTTTTTGCGGTACCGGATAAGCTGCGGAAGATATGCACCGCAGTTTTATCCGGTCTTTTTTATCAAAGGAAAACTATGAGCGAAGCGAACACCATCGGAAAAGACTTTTCGACACGGGAACTGATCCGGTTCACAGCACCGCCGGTCATCTCCCAGTTTGCCATGTCGCTGCTTTCGACACTGGATGACGGACTGTTTATCTCCCGTTATGTCGGTCCGAATGCGCTGGCGGCATTCAGCATTGCCATGCCGGTATTCATGCTGATGATGGCCGTATCCGAGCTGTTCAACGGAGCTTCAGTTCTTTGTTCCACAAAAATGGGAGAAGGGAAAAATGAGGAAGCCCGGCGGAATTTCACTTCGATCGTCATCCTTGCTGCCGGATTCGGCGTTCTCTTTTCGCTGATCACAGCGGTTTTTATGGATCCGATCATCCGATTCCTGGGCGGGACAGATGTACTTTTCCCGTACATTAAGATTTTTCTCTCCGTCGGTGTCTGGTACCTGCCGCTGATCCTGGTAAATCACGTATATGGCCGGTTTTATGTTCCTTCCGGAAATTCCGGAATGTCACTTTACACCACACTGCTGAACGCCGTCTGCAATTTTTTCTTTGACTGGCTGTTCATCGTAAAAATGGACCTTGGGATGATCGGCGGGGCCTACGCCAATCTGATCGCACATGTTTTGCTTTTCATCATCGGCACAGTTTACTACAACAGAAAGAAAAGCGAGATCCGGTTTGCCCGACCCAAAGAAAACATGTTTGCGGTCCTTTCTCAAAGTGTCCGGTTTGGTTTTCCGCCGTTTCTGACCAACATGGCGATCGCCGTCAATGCGTTTATCGCCAACCAGGTGCTGCTGCGTGTCGGCGGTGAAGAAAGTGTTACCGCCTATACCATTATCAACAACATCCAGTTCATGTTCATGAGCGGACTGTTCGGCCTGAGCGGAGCTGTTTCACCGATCGTCAGTTTCGCTTACGGTGAAAAGAATAAAGCCAAGATCCGCAAAACGATCGGACAGATCATCAAACTGACGACCGGTCTCGTTCTCATCATCATCCTGACCTATCTGCTGGGGAAAAACCTCCTGCTGAGTCTCTATCTGAAAAGTGATGCCAGCCCCAATATCAGGCAGATGGCTGCGCACGGTCTGACGATCGCGCCGATGGGCTTTTTATTCTTCGGCTATAATGTTCTGGCGATCGATACCTTTCTGGCACTGCATGAGAAGAAGATCTCCACCGCACTGACCTTTCTGGAGAACCTTATTTTTGCCAATCTGACCATCCTCACACTGCCCCGTCTTTTCGGAGTCACAGGTGTATGGTATGCCTTCCCGATCGGGGAGATCCTGACCTTCGGAGGCACACTTTTCTTCGTATTACGCCGAAAAAACCGGTACCTTGTATAGACATCGCTCCGGTCGTTGTCTACACAAGAAGGCTGGCATTGTGAAAAAACTTCAGAAAAGACGTTCCCAACTCCGGGAAAAGCCTGCCGGAGGTTCCGAATACCGCTGCCGGATAAAGCAAGGCACAGGATCTCCGATCAACGCCATCATTGAAATGATAGAAAAGGGCGGTTATACCGACCGGCCGGCACCGGAACTGCCGGCCCGCACGTATGAGAAAAATCACTATCCCGAACGGACTGATACCGAATTTGCCAGCTTCTGCGAGATCATCGTCAGGGATCTGTCCGCATCCGTCGAATCGGAGACCTGACAACAGCTGATCCGACCAAAGCCGTGGAAGACTATCTGCTGAAGATGGTCATGACCGCCGATGAAATCACGGCGCTCCGCGCTAAACCGGCCGGCGAATAAGCCTGCAGGCATCCGACAGCAAAAAAGGCTGCCGCACATCTTCTGAGTTTACGACAGCTTTTTTAATGCCATCAAAAGCATATGCTTCGCACTGGTGCGGCAGGCAGCGGGTCTTGCCTGCCTGAGTTTTGTCCACAACATGGAGATTCATCCTGGGCCGGTCGGGCTGACCTTCGGTCACTCGCCGGCCCAGGGATCCACTTTCGCGTGCAGTTGACGTTTATTCCGTGACCCTGTGAAGCACTTTTCCCCGATGGCTTTTCTGTATGATTATATGCGACAGTCCCTTTTCGTTTGCTGAATGGCATACATGTTGCAGGTTTTTAATTGAGTATTGAAGAGCAATCGGACCTGCAGGTCCGGAAATCATGGAGGATGGGAAAATGAGCCTCAAAAACAAAATCATTATTCTGGTCATCGCGATCATTCTGGCAGCTGCCGTTTTTTCTATGGTATCTGCCGACACGAACTCATTGCTTGAATTTTTCGGTTTCGGCAAACCGACACAGACAATAACGCCGACTCCGACAGCAGAATCCGGCTCACAGCCGAAATCTCAGAAAACACCCGCACCGGATACAGATCCGTTCTCCGGGTATGATCCGGCACTGGTGGAACCCGATGAGCAGGGAGTCACATCAAAGAATTCCGACAGCTGGTTCACGGATGACCTGGAGAATGATCCTTTTGCCTACTCATTCAGTGAAAACCGTTTTCAGGAAGATCCATCGGCAAACCAGCAAAAAGCACCGGATTATAGATACCCGTCAAACCGCGCAAGGCTCGACCCGACCCCGACCCCGAGATACCAGTATTACTGGATCGACAACAATCCCGTGTTCCGTCCGATGTGTGTACTGCCCCGCACCGGATTCCCGACGAAGATGACTCTTGCCGTCAAAGAGAACATCAGCTATGCTCCGACGAATATGTCCCTTGTTATACCGGGGCAGAACATCAATGAAGAAATCGTGATCGTACCGCTGGTCGATGACAACTTCCCGGTCGAAAACCTCGGACATAACATCGGCCTGCTCGAAGGCAGCGGACCGTCGGAGAATGACCTGTTCGTTCTTGCCGGGCACAACCATCTGAATTCCGAGGAAAAGGGACCGTTCGCCACACTGAGCGCCATGAAAACCAGCGATCTGATCTTTGTCCGGGGAGCCGCCGGAGCCACGCGGACATTCGTCGTCTACGCGAATGAAAAATTCGCGGAGGATGACATCGACGGTCTGCTCTCTTACGCCCGTCCGGGCTGCATGATCCTGATCACCTGCGAAGACGAATCGATCGAGGGCGGTTATCTGAATCGCCGGGTCGTTTTCGCCGAAGCCAAAGAAGATTGAAAAAATACTCCGAAAACCTCCTTTTTACGAAAGCGCCGCGTTTGAACGCGGCGCTTTTCATTCAAGTCGAAGCCGGCAGCAACCGTGTGCCTATTAGAGCAGGCGCTCATGACAGTAACTATTCACGGCTGTTTTTTCCCGTATCATTTATAATAACGGGGTAGTTTATGAGAGGATATCGGAGGCAGGAAAACTGTCTCCTCCGGTTTAGAAGAATCATGTCTGACTATATTATCGCAACATCATCCACCTGTGATCTTCCCAGGACCTGGCTGGATGAACATCATGTGCCGTTTATTGCATACAGCTTCACGATCAATGATCAGCCTGCTGTTGACGACTGCAGGGAAGAATCCCGCGCGTCGATTTATGCCGGGATGCGGAATGGGGACATCCTTAAGACCTCCCAAATCAATCAGGCATCATACGAAGAGTTCTTCCGCGGTCTGCTGAAAGGCGGAAAAAATGTGCTCTTCCTGGACATGTCTGAAAAAATGTCTGTTTCCTTTGAAAACTGCCGTGCAGCAGCGGATGTGATCCGGGCAGAATTTCCCGGGCAGCAGCTTTACGTAATGGATACCCGCTGCATTTCGGGCGGGCTCGGGCTACTGGTCATCCATTGTGTCGAACAGATGGAAAGCGGAAAAAGCTTTGAAGAAATCATTGCCTGGGGAGAAGCCAATAAACTGAAGATCGCCCACCGCTTCACTGTGGATGACCTGAACTACCTCAAACGCGGCGGACGGGTCTCCAATGCCTCCGCACTGGTCGGGACGATGCTCAACATCAAACCGGTCCTTTATGTCCCGGACGCCGGCAC
>CADBKS010000108.1 GCA_902795255.1 uncultured Chloroflexota bacterium | reverse complement strand
AGCTTGGGAATCCTGGCGGAATGAGAAGTCCGGGGAGTTGGTGCAGCTGAGCGACACCGATGAATCCGCGCTGACCTTCGGTGAAGCCCGGATGCGCTACACAGTGGATATTTACGGAGACATGCCGGAAGCGGGCTATCCGCTCTATATCGCCATGCATGGCGGCGGATATGATGACACGGGTGAATTTAACGACTCCCAGTGGGAAGCCATGCGGGGATATTATACCGACCATCTGGAATGCGGCGTTTACGTCGCGGTCCGCGGTGTGCGGGATACCTGGGATACCCATTTCAACCCGGAATCCTACCCGATCTATGACCATCTGATCGAAACGATGATCCTGACCGGGATCATCGATCCCAACAGGGTCTATCTGACCGGCTTTTCCGCCGGCGGTGACGGGGCCTACGCGATCGGTGCCCGGATGGCCGACCGCTTCGCGGCTGTCAACATGTCCTCCGGTCACCCGAACGGCATCAGCATGGTCAACTTCTATCAGCTTCCCATCGAGCTGCAGGCCGGCGAATTCGACACGGACTATGACCGCCACATCATTACCGCCCAATACGGACTGCTGCTGGATAAACTGCAGGAAGAAAATCCCGACGGTTACGAACACCGCACCCTCATCCACAAAGACAGGGGCCACAACTTCGAAGATTTCGACCGGGGCGAGGTCGAAGTGTACAGCAATCTTGAGGGTTACCTCTCCGGAGAAGACCTCAGCACGGAAATGGCCAACACCTACGCCCCCGACTGGCTGGATGACCACGTACGGAACCCGCTTCCGGAGTCGGTCCGCTGGGACCTCGGCACCCGTGCCGAACTGCGGGAAACCGATGCTTTCTATTATCTTTCCGCGGACAAGACCGCCCGGGGGATCATTCAGGTGTATCGTGACGGCAACAGCATGCTCCTCGCACCGGAAGATTTCGAAGGAGATTTTCAGATCTATTTCAACGAGGATATGATCGATTTTTCCCAACCGGTCCGCTTTGAGATTCGGGACATGGGAGAAGCGGAAGTGATGCTGACGCCCGAAAGCTCCTGGCTGGATTTCACCACCTTTGACCGCGGCGATCCCAACTATCAGTTCGAAGCCGCAGTCTCCTACAGCTGGCTGCTTGAAAATATAAACAAATAAAGGTCTGCAGGGCAGCCGGATCTTTCTCCGGCTGCCCTTTGTGAAAGTCCGCATTGATCATGAGGCCCGCCGGAGCGGCTCACATCACAGGGTGAGCAGGATGATGCCGAAAAATGTTCTGCAGGTAAAAAACCGAATCGAATTCAGGGAATGGCTGACCCTTCATTCAGCACAGGAAAACGAATGCTGGATCAGGGTAAAGCGGGGGAAACCAACAGACCCGGATGTGTTCTGCTATCTGGATGCGGTTGAAGAGGCTTTATGCTTTGGCTGGATCGACAGTACCCATGCCGTTATTGATGGTATGCGGATGCAGCGGTTCACGCCCAGGCAGAAAAACAGTAACTGGACCGAACTGAACAAAGAGCGTGTCCGCCGTCTGGAAAAGCTGGGCCTGATGACCGAAGCCGGAAGAGCGGTTCTCCCCGCAATGGGGATCCGGAGCTTTAAGATCGATCCGGACATCGAAACCGCCATGAAACAGGCACGGGTATGGTCAAAGTTCAGGGAATTTCCAAAGCTTTACCAGCGCATACGTGCCGGAAATCTTGCCTTTTATAAAAAGCGGGATCCTGCGGCATACGAGCAGATGCTTTCTCATTTGATAGCGGAAACAAAAAAGGGCCATATGTTCGGCGAATGGAATGATTACGGCAGGCTTTTGGACGATTGAGATCCGGTTTGCTGACAGATAAAAAAGAGCGGCAATTCTATCGGGGATTTTGAATTCAGGAGGATCCGTTTTATGGACACATCTCCATTGATCGGAGAAATAAGAGAAGTACTGACCGGTTTGCGGGACGAAAAATACCGGGAATTTCAGATCAAACTGATCCCGACCGTCCCGCCGGAAAGCGTGATCGGGGTCCGGACGCCCGCGCTCAGAAAATACGCCGGGCAGCTGGCGCGGAGAGATGATATCAGCGGCTTTCTGCGTGACCTTCCCCATCCGTTTTTTGACGAGAACCAGCTCCATGCATTCATCATTTCCGAAATAAAAGATTACCCGCGCTGCATGGAAGCAGTGAACCGTTTCCTGCCCTTTATTGACAACTGGGCGACCTGCGATCAGTTATCGCCGAAAGTGTTTAAAAAGCATCGGGAAGAACTCATCGAACAGGTCAGGATCTGGATAAAGTCCGACAAAACCTATACGGTCCGCTTCGGGATCGGCATGCTGATGCAGCATTTTCTGGATGAAGACTATGATCCGTCTTATCCGGAAATGGCAGCGGAGATCCGGTCCGATGAATACTATATCAACATGATGATCGCCTGGTATTTCGCCACGGCACTGGCCAAACAATACAGCAGCATCCTGCCGTTTATCGAAAACCGCCGCCTGGACAGATGGACCCACAATAAAACGATCCAAAAGGCGGTCGAGAGCTACCGCATCACGCCCGAACAGAAAGAATATTTGAGGAGCCTGAAGATATGATATTCGTCTCGGTCATCGGAGATTCGATCAGTACTTTTGAAGGGTATAACCCTTCCGGATATTCTGTTTTCTATAACGCTGAAATGCAGCAGCGCAATGGCCTGTCCGGTGTTTATGATACCTGGTGGGCAAAAGTCAATCAGGCACTGCACGCGTTTATATGCGTCAACAACGCTTATTCAGGAAGCAGGGTCACGGGGAACGGATTTCCTGCAGCTTCCTGTATCGAAAGGATCTCGCACCTGAAGACCGCCGTATACGATCCGGACATGATCCTGATCTATATCGGATTTAACGACTTCGGATACGGCGTCAGCATCAGGCCGGACAAAACAGCAGGGCAAAACGGAATAAAGGATCCTTTATACTTCGAAGATGCCTATGCACTGATGATCGACCGGATCAAAGAACGATATCCGGCAGCAGAAATCGTTTGCGGCACACTGATGCGCACCCGGATAAAAAATAATGAAACCTGGCTTTTCCCTGAACAGTATGCCGGACAGTTTTTTGAGGATTTCAACAACGTGATCCGTCAGACCGCAAGAGAAAAACATGTGTATTTAGCGGACGTTGGAGCACTGAATAACCGATATGAGACACTTGACGGATCTCATCCAACACTTGAAGGCCATCAGACAATTGCCGATGGCTGGATAAAATGCCTCACGGAACTGGATCTGATAAGGCCTTCGGCTGAGGCCTGCATCTGGTCTTATCATACCAATAAAAAAAATGACTTTTCGGCTTATATGGTCTTCCGGGCGTTATCCCGGGAAAAACTATTGTTGGCGTTTGATGGATCCGGCAATCTGATGGAATTAAACTACAGGGGAAATGCGGTCATACCGGTTTTTACATCTCCTGATGAGATCGACAAAAATATGCCTGCCGCTGTAAGACCCGGCTACCTGCGGGACCACATAAACGCTCTTTTATCAGGCGGGAAGCAAATCGTCGTAAATCCTTTCAGTTCTCCGGAAAAACAGTTTTTTATAACGCATGAGGCGATCGTAAAGACGCTGAAACCGCTCATTGACAGTAATAAACGGCAGGAATAGAACCCTGCCGGAAATGACCGCGGAAACTTTATCGGATATGTGATCATCCATGAATATGATGCAGATGATAAAGAACCTGAATTTTAAAATATAATTCACAGGGGAATCCTGTTATGCAGAAAACGAAATCCGGTTCCGTATGTCTTCTGATCATTGCCGTAATCATATTGCTGCTGGCAGTACAGTCTTTCTTCAGTTTCTGCCAGTCGGATGAATCCAATTATGCGGCATTCACATACAGAATCTATACAGGCGATGCGTTATTCCGTGATGAATGGCACCCGACACAGTTATATACCCCGCTGCTTTTCCCGTTTTACCTGATTTTCAGGATCTTTTCGCATGATAATACGGGGATCCTCCTGTATTACCGCATCCTTTATACATTCTTCTCCGGCGCGGCTGCAGTCTTCCTCTATATTAAGCTGGATCCTCTGTACAGGAGCATTCCGACTCTCTGCGCTTCTGTCTTATGCCTTTTATATTCCAGAGCGAATATTAATGGCTGCAGCTACTACAAACTGGCGTTTTTGCTGGTTTTAACTTCCGCTGTATTATTGCGGGAAGCAAATAAAAAAACAATACTGATTTCAGGAATATGCACAGCGGGAGCAGTCCTCTGCGATCCCTACCTTGCCGCATATGCCGTATTGAACTGTATGATCCTTGTTTTCCGCAAAAGAACTGACAAATGGCGGCTGTTGCTCACGTATCTCAGCGGGCTGCTGGTGCCGGCAGTCCTTTATCTGGCTTTTATACTGCGGCGGTGCACCATTCAGGACATTATCGGAAGCCTCCCGTATCTTATGAATGTTCCCGACAGAAAAGGAGGACTTCCATATATTCTGAACGGAATTGCTGTACAGTCCGCCCGTTTGCTGATTCCCCGGTCACTGATCGTCCTCGGACTGTTTGTGCTGCTTTATATGGTTCAGGGGATCCGGAAGAAACCCATAACCGGTCCCCTTTCTGCCGCATATAACATTTTTATCGTATTGTTCCTGATAAAGTCTGTCACAAATGCTTCAAATGCGGTGTGTTTTGGCATAAGTTTCCCCTTTGCGCTGTCTCTGCTCCCCCTGGCTGTTTATAAACTGATTCGCGGCAGATTTGACTTTTCGCTTTATCTGTATTTTGCCGGTTTGCTGACTGCTGCCGCCTGGGCACTGTGTTCCGACACCGTTCTTGATGCCATGACTGTGGGTTTCACAGTTTCATCAATAGCCGGAATACTTATGCTCATGAATATTGAAAAAAGAGAAGGCAGAAACCCGCTGCATCCGGTGCTCACCGGACTTGCAGCCGGCATATTGATCTTTCTGTTTGTCTGTTTCCGCTTTTTTGGCTTTTACCGCGATGCACCGTTCCGGCAGTTGAATACAAAGATCACAAAAGGACCCGCTGCCGGTTTGTTTACGACCGCGGAACATGCCGGCGAATATAACAGCATCTATGATTCAATAATGGAAATCTATTTGAAAGATCCGGATGGAGAAGTAATGTTCTCCAAATCACTTCCCTGGGGATATTTATGCACATCATGGGGAATCGGCGCACCCACGGTCTGGAGCAATAATATATCCAATTACTGGATAGAGCCGTATTTCAGCTCTCATCCGGATAAAATTCCGAGCTTTGTTTTTGTTCTCCGGCCATCTGTGGCCGGGTATGAAACCGTCCCCTTTAATAATCATAAGGTCAATCACAAGTACAACAGCAATGAGATGGCCGGGTGGTTTTACGAAAATTATATTTCAAAAGCCGAAATCATCAAAGAAAACGATTATCTGACCGTATACAGGCTGAAGAACTAAGCACTGATTTTTTATGTAAACCATATGAATTCCCCGTTGAGACTAAATATCCGCCGTTTCAGAGGCAGCGATCTGCCGGAGCTGTATAAGCTGCTTTCAGATCCGGATGTCATGCGATTTCTGGAACCACCGTTTTCCCCGGAGCAGACAAAGAGTTTTCTTGAAAGTGCCGGTCTTTCCGATCCGCCCCTGATTTACGCGGCCGAGAATGCCGGCGGAAGCTTTATCGGATATGTGATTTACCATGATTATGATGCCGGCAGCAAAGAAATCGGCTGGGTCCTGAAAAAAGATGTCTGGGGCAAAGGCTGCGCAAAGGAACTGACAAAACAGCTGATCGAAAAAGCAGCGTCCGAAGGAAAAAGCGTTATCATAGAATGTGTACCGGAACAAAGTGTGACAAAACATATTGCTGAAATGTTCGGCTTCGCGTACACTGGCAGAGCGGACGGATTAGACATTTATAAACTCGAAAACATCCCGGAAACGGGTAAAAGAGATGCGTGAACGGCAAATTCCGGTTCGTAAGAAAGAGAGAATTTGTCAATAAAAAGCTTCACTGCAAAACTGATCTTCCTGCTCCTGATTTCAGTCTTTTTTATGTCTGTTCAGCGGAGAGCACGCCGGAACATCAGTCAGATCTGTTTGACACCGGCCGCATGCACACGGTCGATATACAGATCTCCGAGACGAATCAGCAGGACCTGCCGGCACATCCAGAAGATAAGGTAAAATACGAGACGGATGTTGTGATCGACGGTGAACCGGTCGAACAGGTGGCTTTGTCCGCGAAAGGCAATTCGAGTCCTGCCTTCGGCGCTTATTCAACAGACAGCGCAGCCATTCATATAAATGCCCCGGCTCTGTTATCAATCAGGGGATCGACATGACCGCACTGGGCTCGATCATTATCAAAAAGTGAGTCAGCGGTACCGGATCCACCTGACTCATTAGTGAGGCGGAGAAATATGAAAATTGAATGGATCAATGGCTTTGAGATCAGGGCTGACGCCGAAAACGGCAGGATCGTGATATCCGCGAACAGGGAGGGGTTGCTCTCACTGGCAAAACAGCTTACAGCGCTTGCGGACGGAGTGCCGGGGGATCATATCCATTATGATGAATATAATTCTCTTGAAGAAGGTTCAGCCGAAATGATCATCGTGAGAGAGCGCTGAATTCCGGCTTATCCGGAATCCATAGAGCTTTCGTGAGGCAGTGAGTCAGATGTACCTGGTACAATTGACTCATACCGGGGACAGAGAAAATGGCTGAAAAAAACCACGGGGAATTATTCTCCGAAATCATCGGATTAAACAAAGAGGAACTGGAGATCCTGGCTGCGGCGGTCCGGGAAAAACTTGACGTTTCATCAAAGGACCGCACCGCTAATGTATCTGCCGAAAAGTATGATCCCTTTCCGGATCCGGATCCGGGTTATAAGATCATCCTTACCGAATGCGGCCAGAACAAACTGCAGGTCATCAAACTGATCCGCATATTCAGTTACCGCTCACTGAAGGATGCGAGGGACTGTGCAGAGCACCTTCCGGCAATCATTGATGATCATTGCCCGGATAAGGACGCTTTCGTCATAAAGAAAGAATTTGAAGATGCGGGAGCTGCCGTACAGCTCGAACGCGTCTGGAGCTGATCCGTTTAAGAGACACCCGCGGGAGATAATACGATGGCGTCAGACAAAGAATACCTTATTTTTATATTGGAACAGTTATCGGAACTGGAAGACGTGTCCTATCGGCCGATGATGGGCGAATACATCATCTATTACCGGGGGAAGGCAGTCGGCGGCATATATGATGACCGCTTTCTGGTGAAACCGACCGCTGCCGCAAAGGCCCTGATGCCGGATGCCAAATGGGAACTTCCCTATGACGGCGCGAAGGAAATGCTGCTCGTTGATAATGTGGACGACCGGGAGTTTCTGAAAAAACTGCTGCAGGCGATGTATCCGGAGCTGCCCGCGCCGAAGAAAAAATGACCGGCTCCGGACCGGAGAGATAAGAAATGGACGGATCGGAGATCTGTAAAGAACCAGGCGCTCTGCTCCGGAACGCGGATCCGTGAGAGGAGCAGATCCCTTATGTCACATCGCTCCTCTCCCATGAAGTCCGTCAAAATACAGGCGAAAGCGCCCCGGCTGCCGGGGAAAATGAGGCTGAAATATCCGCCGGAGGTGCGGGATGCGGTCAGAGCCGCCGGGGAGGCCGGAACATTTTCAGTACGGAAAGCATTAAAAAGATGAGAGGCTTTCGCCCCGGAGAATGAGAACACCTGTCCAAATACCGCGAAAAGGAGCAGCACCATGAAGAAACTGATCTGTCTTTTTATCCTGATCCTGATGACCGTTATCATTCCGGCCGCGGCGGGATCCGCCGAACCCGGGATCATCCTTTATACCTTTTACCGGCAGATCGGGGAAGGCGATGAACTGCAGATCGGCACCATCGATCAGGAGGGCGTCATCCGAACGCTTTCCGGCCGGTTTTCCGAAATGGGATGGGATGAAAAAGCACGGCTTGATTATCTCTCCGACACCAACCGCTTCACCGTCGAAGGCCGGCTGGACTTCGAAGAGCTGTTTGCGGTCAAAAGCCTGATCAGCAGTCTTGAGGATCAGGGGACCCGTTCCCACGGTGCTGCCGAAGACGCCGGCACCGAAGAAAGCTGGGCGGTCCGTTACACGGAAGGGGCTGAACCGGAGTTCATTCTGCTGGGGGTGTCCGGAGAAAGTGTTTTTGAAAATACCGATCCGAACGCGCAGGCACTTTACCTGCGGCTGCGCCGGATCTTCCCGGGTGTCATCAGTTTCGCCTATGATCCGGACGGGATGGGGCCGGCCGGGTTCCTTCCGGTGTCCGTGGCCGGTTTCACGGGACTGGACGCGGAGACTCTCGGCGGAGCGGAGATCCGCGCCGTTTCTGCGGACAGTGAAGAGGGTCTCATTCCGCTCGAACTCACGGATGCGGACAAGTCGGAGCTGCTTTCCCTGATCCGGGACGAAAAAGTGACCGGGAAGGCGGACTGCATTTCATCCACCGGCGGGGTCACCTCATACACCTTTTACGGACCGGACGGGGCCCTGATCGGAACGATCGATTTCGAAGACGGGCTGCTCGTCACAAACGACGGCCGCTACTATATCGAAATGCCATAAACATGTGACCGCCACTGATTGCAGATAAGTCTGCATGAGAGCCGAAAACATAAAATCAAAACTGTCATCCCAAACATATTACAGCTGGGGTGCCGGGGGCAACGGGCGGCTTTAGCCGGCCCGTGCCTTGCAGCGTTGCTCCTGCACCGCATCATAAAAGGTGTGGGCAGAGCCCACCCCTTACGGTGCTGGTTACTCACTTCCGATTGCCATGAGCTCAATAAAGTGAGCTTTTATATGCAGAACGCCCGGCTGATGACAGCCGGGCGCTTTTTATTCCCGATCCGGAAACATCCGGAAATAAAAGGATCCGCTTACCGGGCAGCGCGGTCCTTTGCTACCGCTCCGTAAAACGTGAAAATAATGATCATATAGCAGACCGTCTTCGGCAGCATCAGCATGCCGAGCATCGGCACCACACCGGCGAATACGGCGACAGGGATATAGAAGAGGAAGGAGAGCAGGATCCAGAGCCAGACCAGGCGGAACCGCTCCGTCCGCATCCGGTTGCGGTAATACAGGACGATGATGAGCGCCCCGAGCATCACGAAGGGAATGTTCCGCAGGATCCCCCAGAGCATGCTGCTTTGGTTCGAGAGCCATCCGTTCTGCGGAAACAGGCAGATCAGGATACGGACCGCGGCCAGTCCGTACACCCAATTACGCAGGCTTCTGTTTTCTTCGATCCCGTAATACAAAAGCGCGATGTGGTACATGTACACATAGAAGACCGTCATGGTAACGGATGTGATGAGCTTGCCGATCCCAAGGGCGGCGGTGAAGTCTGCGTCAACGAAATAATTGAGGACCCGCGGGACAAGGTGGAAAGCGTCCCCGAAACCGAGGATCAGCACCGCTGTGCCCATCAGTTTTCCGGCCCGGTTTTGAGCCTTCTTCAGGATCAGGATCCCGAAAATGAGCGCTGTCAGCAGGTAAAAAATACAAAAAAATGATTCACCGTATTTCATGGTTCACCCCGCAGTAATGATGGTTCCGCGTCCGCATCTCCGCGGACCGGAAAGCA
>CADBKS010000107.1 GCA_902795255.1 uncultured Chloroflexota bacterium | reverse complement strand
ACTTTGCTTCACTTAATAGATGAAAGCAATTTTCTTAAGATATCCTGAATTTATTCGGATTTTTGTCAAAAAATCAAAATCTTATGAATAATCCAGGATAATAATAGAAAAACGGGGCAGGGAAACCGGGGTAAATAAAGAGACCGCCGGGCATTTTCCACCCAATATTTCTCACTTTTTGATTTACTGAATTTTATGGACCGCGACAAACTAAAAGCTTCATTCGGACGTTTTATGAGAGCCATGGCGGATCTGCTGATCCTGAACATTCTCTCACTTTTATGCTTTCTCCCGATCATCACGATCGGACCTTCCCTCTGCGCTTTGTTCAGCCTCACACTGAAGATCGCCAGAGATGAGCCGGTCGAGACGGTACGGATGTTTTTTTCATCACTCAAGAAAAACTTTTTTCAGGGAATGATCCTGGGATCGATCGCAATTTTCGCTGCGATCGTTATCGCTGCTGACGGAATGTACGCTTTTTCGCTTGAGGGTACATTGAGGATCGTTTTCTGCGTCGTCACCGGGATCGTGCTCGCGGTCTGGATGACGTATGTCTGCTATGTGTTTGCCCTGCAGGCACGCTATGAAAACACCGTCATGGGCCAGATCCGCAATGCTTTTATGCTGGCGTTCGTCTCACCGCTCCAAACGGTCCTGATGTGGCTCATTCTGGCCGCTCCTGTTCTGCTCTTCCTGCTGCTCCCGGAGTATGTCGTGATCTATACCGGGGTGCTCTGGCTCCTTTTCGGCGTATCGCTGCCCGCGCTCGGCATCAGTGCCGTCCTCAGGAATATTTTTGATCGCTTTGATAAGGATCAGGAGGCAGGGGACCGGGGTCAGGGGGCCGAAGACTGACTTTAGGCCCGGTTATCCGGTGTTTTGCGATCGTGCGGAGCAGTTTTTCTGTCGGGATCCTTATTTACCTGTCAGGGCTGAGAAAAGTTCCGTGTATTTTTCGTCCGCGTCCGTGCGGATCATGAGGTACAGGTTTTCCGGTATGGCATCCGCCAGGGAACGGACCGCACTGAGGGGGACGGCACCGGAGGCTTTTACGATCCCGTTCGATACTTCCTCAAAAGCTTCCGGATCCTCCGCAAAAAAGATCCCGCTCATTTTCCCAACCAGATCCGCATCCAGTCCGGCGATCGCAGTGATATCCTGCCCTGCCGCACCGATCTCAAAGCGGTAAACGTGTATCTGCACCGTCACGGTGCCATCGCCGTTCCGGTCCCGTCCGGCTGTCTGCAGCGCGTTTTGTATGGCCGCGAGCTGTTCATCGGAACATCCGCGTCCGGAGATCACCGCGGCCTCGTAGTCGCTTCCCGGCGTTTTCGGCTGCAGCAGGAAATAAAGCCCGACAGCAAGCAGCACGAGCACAATGATCACCGGGATCTTATGGTAATACCAGAAATTCTGAAATGCTTTTTTCATCGGATCATCCTTCCGGACCGCACCGGCCGGTCCGCACTCTCTGCATTATAACAGCTTTTCACCCGGATCCTGCGCTGCAGCGGCGCCCGTGTGGGACAGAATGATGCTGATTTCGGATAAGTTACCTCTTGTTTTTTTTATAAATTTTGGTATAATCTTGATAAATAAGCGTGCACGAGCACGGTAATATTGCAATAAGCTGTATTCTACTGAAAACAATCTGCGTGACAGGGGCTTTTCCGATCCCGGATCCGGCGTTCTGCCGGAAATTCGGGCGAACAAGCGTCCGGAGAAAGGATTCAATATGTTATTTATCGGAGTCGACCTGGGAACTTCCGCAACAAAGCTCCTGCTGGTCAATGAAAAGGGTGAGATCCTCAACACCGTAACCAAAGAATATCCGCTTTATTTCCCGCAGCCGGGCTGGAGCGAACAGGATCCGGAAGAATGGATGAAGGCCTGTCTGGAAGGGATCCCGGAGCTGCTTCAGGGCTTTAACGCTTCCGAAGTCGCCGCGCTTTCCGCGGCCGGCCAGATGCACGGACTGGTGATCCTGGATGAGGATGACAAAGTGATCCGTCCCGCGATCCTCTGGAATGACGGACGGACCGCAGCGGAAGTCGATTATCTGAATGATACGATCGGCCGGGACCGCATCAGCGCCTGGACGGGCAACATCGCTTTCGCGGGGTTCACCGCACCGAAGCTGATCTGGGTCCGCAAAAACGAACCGCAGAACTTCGCCCGGATCCGGAAGATCATGCTCCCGAAGGACTACATCAACTACTGCCTTACCGGCGTCCACTCCTGCGACTATTCCGATGCCTCGGGAATGCTGCTTCTGGATGTGGAGCACAAGGAATGGTCCAAAGACATGCTGGTGCTCTGCAACGTCAGCGAAGAACAGATGCCGAAGCTTTTCGAAAGCTATGACGTGATCGGTACGATCCGTCCGGAAATGGCGGCGAAGCTCGGGCTGCCGGAAGGCGTCAAAGTGACCGCCGGCGCCGGTGACAATGCCGCGGCCGCCATCGGGACGGGCACCGTGGGCAACGGGGCCTGCAACATTTCACTCGGGACCTCCGGGACGATCTTCATTTCCGCGGAAAAATTCGGCGTCGACCCGGCGAACGGTCTGCATTCCTTCGCGCATGCTGACGGGAAATATCACCTGATGGGCTGTATGCTGTCGGCCGCTTCCTGCAACAAATGGTTCTGCGAGGATATCCTGAACACAAGCGATTTCAGCGGCGAACAGGCGAAGATCGCCGAAGACGCCTACGGAAAGAACCGCGTCTTCTTCCTGCCTTATCTGATGGGTGAACGCAGCCCGATCAATGATACGAACGCCAGCGGCACCTTCATCGGGATGCGCATGGACACGACCCGCGCCGATATGGTCCAGGCCGTTCTGGAAGGCGTCTGCTTCGCGATCCGCGATTCCTTCGAAGTCGCCGCCCAGACCGGCGTCCGGGTCACCCGTTCCCGCATCTGCGGCGGCGGCAGCAAATCACCGCTCTGGCGCCGGATCCTTTCGAATGTGCTGGGGATCCCGCTCGAAGTCCCGCAGACCGAACAGGGGCCGGGCTATGGCGCGGCGATCCTCGCCATGGTCGGTGCCGGTCTCTATCCGGATGTGAAGACCGCCTGTGACGAACTGGTGCACGTCGCAGAAACGGTTGAACCGGAGCTGGAGCTCACCGCCCGCTATCAGGAACAGTACCGGAAATTCCGTGAGATCTATCCGGCCTGCAAAGAGCTTTACAAGACCCTCATGGATGTGAAGCCCAAAGCGGCGCGTCCGCTGCATTAGCTGATAAAAACATACTAACCGTCATTTAAATCATACATCAGGCCGTACCGCGGATCTTCGGAGATCCGCGGCACGGTATCGAAGCAGTTGCTTCTACACGAATTTCTAAAAAAAAACGCTGAAGGAGGGGATATGCCGGTCACGATCAAAGATATTGCAAGAGCAGCCAACGTATCGCGCGGCACTGTCGACCGTGCGCTGAATGACCGAGACGGGGTCAACCCCGAAGTTGCCGCCCAGATCAAGGCGATCGCCTCCGAACTCGGGTATAAGCCCAACACGATCGCCAAGGCGCTGGCCACCCACGCCAAACCGCTGCGCTTCGGCGTGCTTCTCAACAGCCTCGGCAACCCCTTTTTCGATAAAGTCATCGACGGGCTCAACTCCGCCCTGGACAGTCTGCGGGATTTCGGCGTTCAGATGGATCTCCGCAGGATCCACGGCTACAACACGGAAATGCTGCTGCGCGAATTGACAAGCCTGCGTGAAAGCGGGATCGACGGGCTGATCCTCACGCCCATCAGCCAGCCGGTGGTACGGGACCTGCTCAACGACATGATCAGCAGCGGCATTCAGACCGTCTGCTGCAACCTGGATATCGATGATGTCAGCTACCAGGCCTATGTTGGCTGCGATTACTACTGTTCCGGTCTGACCGCGGGCGAGGTGATCGGGACGACGACCCATAAGGATGCCAATATGGCAATCATCACCAGCTCCCACGCGCTCTATTACCATGAGATGCGTGTCAAAGGCTGTGAGAACGTTCTGAAAAACTACCCGCATATTCATATCCGCGAATACATCGAAGCCGGAGACGACGAAGAGATCTCCTATCACGAGGTCAAACGCCTGCTGCTCAAGAATAAGGTGATCGATACCCTGTACTTTGTCACCGGCGGCACCACCGGCGGGCTGCAGGCGATCCACGAGCTGAACCGCGAAGAGCAGCTCCGCGTTTTTTCCTTTGACCAGATCCCGGCCGTGATCGAGGGGCTGAAGAGCGGTCTGGTCGTGGCCACCATCGACCAGCAGCCTTTCACGCAGGGAGCGACCTCCGTCCGCATCCTCTTCGACGCGATCATGAACAAAACGGCACCGACCAAGCGCCGCGTCATCACCGAGCTCAACATCAAGAACCGCTACAATTTCACGGAATAACCTCCGCGTTTCATGTTTAATTCAATTCATCACCGCAGGCTGCACTATCCGTCCTGCGGTCTTTTTGTCTGCAGTCCCGATTCCGGACCACGGGCGGATTCAGGTATAATGAAGGATATTCTTGATCGACCGGCGCCAATCGGAGCCGGGAGGAGGTTTTTATGAAGAAAACGATCCTTACAGTACTGGCATTATGCATCCTGATCTTCACCGCCTGCGTTTCGGCGGAAGATCTGATCTCCGGAGATTTCAGCTATACAGTCCTCCCCGATGGCAGCGCGGAGATCCTCCGCTATCAGGGAGAAGGAACGGAAGCCGCCATCCCCGCAGAGCTTGACGGGCACCGTGTGATCTCGGTCGGTGCACTCGCCTTCGGGCACAACACGGTCATCACATCGGTTACGGTCCCGGAAGGGGTGACTGCGATCGGGGACAACGCCTTCGGGGAATGCACCGCGCTCACTTCGGTCTCATTGCCGGACGGGCTGCTGACCCTGGGGGATCTGGTTTTCCAGGGATGCACCTCCCTGAAAGAGGCCGCATTGCCCGGCAGCCTGGTCAGTATCGGCGAAAACCCCTTCGACCGCTGCGACCTGATCAGCGCGGTCAGCCTGCCGGAAGACCATCCCTTCTACACCGTCACGGATGGCGTCCTCTTTGACCGCCGGAACACGCAGCTCGTCAGCTATCCTTCCGGAAAAACCGACAGCAGCTATACGGTTCCCGAATGGGTGACCTCGATCGGCCTGGCGGCATTTTCCGAAAACAGCCATCTGCAGGAGCTGACGCTCCCCGACGGACTTTCCGAACTCGGCGGCAACCCCTTCTGCGGCTGCACCGCACTGAAAACGATCCGCCTTTCGGAGAACCATCTCTATTATGAAATCAAGGAAAGCGCGCTGTTCAGCAAACGGAACCGGGAGCTGGTCGCCTATCTGTGGGCCGGGAACCAGCCGGTCTACAACATTCCGGAAGGGACCGCTTCCATCGCACAGGAAGCCTTCTACAAGCATCCGGAACTTTCACTGGTGATGATCCCCGACTCCGTCCATGCCATCGGGGTGGCGGCTTTCGCGGAAAGCGGCCTGGAAGCGGTGAAGCTGCCCGACAGCATCACCCGGCTGGAGGACAGCCTGTTCAGCGGCTGTCAGAAGCTGCGGAACGTCGTCCTGCCGAAGAACCTGACGTCGATCGGCAGCTCGGTCTTCTATGAATGCACCTACCTCCGCCAGCTCCGGCTGCCTTCAGGCCTGCGTTCCATCGGGGCCGGCGCTTTTTACCTCTGCCAGAGCCTGACCGCGGTCACCCTGCCCGAGGGGGTCGAATCGCTCGGCAATTACGCCTTCGCCGGCTGTTTCCACCTGAGCAAAGTCACCCTTCCGAAGAGCCTCCGCAGCATCGGATCCGACATCTTCTACGGCGTTGAGACCGTCAACCTGGATGTCAGCAAAGGCTCCTACGCTGAGGAATGGGCGGACGCCAACGGCATCCCGCACGAACCGGACCCCGTCGAGATCATGCAGGGAGAAACCATCTGATTTCCGGGTAATTTCAGCCCCGCGGGCGGTTCAGGGTTCCGCGAACTCATGTTCGCCCGCGAAACGCAGAAAAGCATCCATCGCTGAAGAGATCCATTTATTGCGGTGATGGATCATCTGTTTCCGGATATCCGCCTCAACGTTCGGTACGCTGAGGCGGATCGGTTTTTCTTCACGGCCCTTCTGTTCCGGGAGATCCGTCAGGATATCCGTCCGGCTGATCTCAGGAAGCGGCTGAAGCTCCGCGGAACGCTTCGCCGGGATCTCCTCCAGCACTTTCCGGTACCCGATCCCCTTTTCCGTCAGGTAAAACGGGAACGCCGGCAGCGCTTCTTCACCGGGATCCCGGAACCGGTCAGCGACCGGGCGGAAAAGATGCCCGCTGCTTACGTGGCGGATTTCGGAACGGATCCGTAAACGCTCCGAAAGATCAACGACAAAAGCCGGATGCTGCTGACATTCCTGAAATCCGAACCGGAAGCAGTAATGTTCCCGGTTTTTTTGTTCTGAAGCATACACACCGGAAGGACCGGGATGCCGCATACCGGCCGTTTTTGCGTGAGAAAAAGATAAAGCCGCGCGTAAATTTGAAAAAACTAACTTCGGAATTTATAGTAAGATAGGTTTTATGCAATGGTTCGAGAAAAGTTCACGCGACGAAAATAATATCCGGCAGCTGTATCTGGCACTGGCGGTAACGCTGGGCGGCAATGTGCTGCTGGCGGTCATTAAATGGACCGCGGCCGTCCGCTCGGGAAGCTCCGCGCTGCATGCCGACGCGTGGAATTCGATCTCCGACGTCTTCTACTCCCTGACACTCATCATCGGGCTGCTGATCTCCATCCGGCCGGCGGACCTTTCCCACCCGCACGGACATGAACGCTTCGAGCCGATCGTGGGGCTGATCATCTCCCTTTCCATGGGCTGGGCAGGCGTCGAAGCAGCCCTCGGTGCGATCCGCAAGCTGCGCGGGGAGGTGCTCCCGATCGATCCAGCGCTCTCGATCCCGTACCTGCTGCTTTCGGCGGCAGTAAAGTGCGTGATGTTCCTCGTGATCCGCGCCATCGCGAAACGGATCGCGAGCAAAGCCCTGAACAATGCCGCCCAGGATAACCTGACCGATATGCTGACCTCCGCAGCTGCGGCTGCCGGCATCCTGCTTTCCGCATGGATCCACCCGCTGGCCGATCCGATCGCCGGCCTGCTGCTGTCCGTCTGGATCTTCCGCAGCGCCTTCAGTGCCCTGATGGAAAACGTGAACTACCTGACCGGGCACGGCGCAACCGAACCGGAGCTGTACGAGCTCCGGGATGAGATCGCGTCCGTTCCCGGCGTACGCGGTGTCCATCAGCTCTTCGCCGAATATGTCGGCACCAAACTCCGCCTGGATGTCCATATCGATCTGGAAGCCGATATGCCGCTCAGCCGCGTCCACGAGATCGAAACCGAGATCGAGGAACGGATGGCAAAGAGGCGCGACATCGACCACGTATTCATCCACGCGGAGCCGCTCAGCAGCAGCGGCCAGAACCCCGGATCAAACGGGACGGCATCCGGAGATCCGTCCTCAAACGGCGGGAAGAGCTCCTCATCCTCATAAGCATCTTCAGCCGGCCGGAGATCCGCATCATCCGGAAGCTCCACGCCCTGTCCCGGCGGGACACAGCGCGGGTCCGTCCCGGGGATCATACGCAGCGCCTGCCGGTACCGTAGAAGCTGCGGTGTATGTTCGTCCAACGCATCCGTCAGCCGCGCTTCGTTCTTCAGTTCATCCGTCCTGAAATCGATCACCGTTTAACCGTCCGCTTCCAGCACCAGCAGGTCGATCCCCCCGTTCATCGAAAACCGCACCGTTTTACCCATTTGCAATTTCGGGAAAAAATGGTACGATTATTTATACGAATCCGTTGCGGATCGCACTGAAAAGAAAAAATCGAACAGCTTTTGCGAAGGAGGCAATACCATGAAAAAGCAGGTTATCCTGGTGTTTATTGTTTTAATCACGCTTTTGACTGCCGGGTGCAGCAGGAACAAGATCAAAGAGCTGGAGACCCAGGTCAGCGACGCCCTGGCGCAGATCGAAACGCTCAAACAGGAAGCCGCGGACCTTACCGGACAGCTCAGTGAAAAGAGCACCGCGCTGGATGAAACAGACGCGGCACTGACTGCCATGACCGCCGAGCGGGATGACCTGAGCGCAAAGCTGGAAGAAACAGACGCGTCGCTCACCGCCATGACCGCCGAACGGGATGACCTGAGTGAACAGCTTGCCGGCAAAGAAACGGACCTGACGGCTGCCAATGACGCACTGGCGAAGGCCGCCGGGGAACGGGATGCGCTCCATGCCCAGCTGAGCGACACTTCCAAAGCACTCACGACCGCCAATGAAGCGCTGACCTCCGCCCGTGTCGATCAGGAGACTCTGAGCACGCAGCTCGCCGAATCCGCGGATGCCCTTGCAGCCGTGACCGCCGAGCGGGACGATTTGAGCGCGAAGCTGGATGAAGCGAACGCGGCGCTGACCGCTATGACCGGCGAACGGGACACCGTTCAGACTGCTCTCGATGAGGCGAACGCTTCCCTGACTGCCATGACCGCAGAACGGGACACTGCCCGGACCGCTCTCGATGAGGCGAATGCTTCCCTCACCGCAATGACCGCAGAACGCGACACTGTCCAGACTGCTCTCGATGAGGCGAATGCTTCCCTCACCGCCATGACCGGTGAACGCGACACGCTGCAGACATCACGCGATGAGGAGGAAGCTTCCCTCACCGCTGTGACCGGCGAACGCGACGAATTGCAGACTGCTCTGGAAGAGGCGACCGCTTCCCTGACCGCCGTGACCGGCGAACGCGACACGCTGCAGACCGCGCTGGATGAAGCCAACGCACTGATCACCACCCTGACGGAAGAAAACGAAACGCTGAAGAACACCCTGGAAGAAAACGGCCAGGCCTATACCGAGATGGAGCAGGAACTGACCGGTCTCCGGGCCCAGATCACGGACCTGCTGGACGCAGCCAAAAGCACCGACAGCACCGCCACCCTTCAGCCGCTCTTCAACGAACTCGGCGAAGCCCTGAAAAAACCGTAAACCCGGGCAAATAACCCGTCCCGTCCGGCAGTACCCTGAAAAAAAATACCGCCGGATCGTACGAATGAACCGGACAAAAACCCACAGAAATACTTGAAGAAGTAAAAGACCTGTCTGAAATTATCAGACAGGTCTTTCCTGTTTGCTGCATTTGATATAAATCTCAGGTCCGGGATTCGGGTTCTTTATCAATAACCATAATGCAGATAACATTTACCTGAAGTGCTGAATGATCTGTCCAGTAACAGATGATGTGATTTCCGGGTATCGAATGGAGAAAAAGAAACTGAAAAATTGCTCCGAAATTCAGCGGTTCAGCCATTTTTTCAGGCGGATAAACACTTCTTCCCTGTCTTCAGCAGGTATTGAGCCGCTCTTATGCAGCGCATAATGATGACCGAACTCGCTGTCCGTATAAGTGTTCCCGTTAAGCATCACGGGCTTATCATATCTTGGCCTTACGTGAATATGAAGATGAGGATCAGGCGTTGCCTCTTTATAGAAATTATTCATCAGACAGCTCCAATTACACAGAGCTGCTCCCAAAACAGCCTTTAAACACGCCTCCACTTTACAAACCAGACCGCGAAGCTCTTCCCATTCATCATCTGTCAGCCCGGACATTGAATGGCAATGACGCTT
>CADBKS010000106.1:9728-15159 GCA_902795255.1 uncultured Chloroflexota bacterium | reverse complement strand
ACCGGGCGCGGACTTTCCACCGATATTATCGAGGCCAGCGTCAACGCCTATCTCACGGCGCTGAACCGTCTGGCTGCCTATGAATCCAAACAGAAGGAGGCTGCATAATGGGAATGACGATGACGCAGAAGATCCTCGCGGCTCATGCCGGGCTCCCGGAAGTCCATGCGGGCGATCTGATCGAGGCGGATCTGGATATCGTCCTCGGAAATGATGTGACAACGCCGGTTGCGGTGGATGTCTTTGAAAAAGCCGGGTTTGAGAAAGTCTTCGACCCGGAAAAGATCGTGATCGTGCTGGACCATTATACGCCCTGCAAGGATATTAAATCCGCAGAGCTCTCCAAAACCTCACGGGAGTTCGCGAAAAAGCATCATATCACGCACTTGTATGATACCGGTACCGCGGGCATCGAACACGCGCTCCTGCCGGAACAGGGGCTTGTCGGCCCCGGTGACTGTGTGATCGGCGCGGACTCGCATACCTGCACCTATGGCGCGCTCGGTGCGTTTTCGACCGGGGTCGGGTCCACGGATATGGCAGCCGGCATGGCATCCGGACAGAACTGGTTCAGGGTACCTTCCGCGGTCAAAGTGGAACTGACCGGGAAGCCGGGGCCGTGTGTTTCCGGCAAGGATGTGATCCTGCACCTGATCGGCGAGATCGGTGTGGACGGGGCGCTCTATCAGTCCCTGGAATTTACCGGCAGCGGCGTGGCGAACCTGACCATGGACGACCGCTTCACCATCGCGAATATGGCGATCGAAGCCGGAGGAAAAAACGGGATCTTCCCGGTCGATGATCTGACCCGGGAATATATCAAAGACCGCTTTGACCGCGAACCGGTGGTTTACGAAGCCGACCCGGACGCGGAATATACCCGTGTGGTAAAAATCGACCTTTCCGCACTGCAGCCGACAGTTTCCCTGCCGCATCTGCCTTCCAATACGAAGACGGTGTCGGAAGCGGCCGGGATGCCCATCCAGCAGGTCGTGATCGGTTCCTGCACGAACGGACGCATCTCGGATCTGCGCGTTGCGGCCTCCATCCTGAAGGGAAAGAAGATCGCGGAGGGTATCCGCTGCATCGTGATCCCCGCGACCCAGGCCGTATGGCTTGAAGCGCTGCGGGAAGGGCTCCTGGAGATCTTCATCGAAGCCGGCTGCGCGGTTTCAACACCGACCTGCGGCCCCTGCCTCGGCGGCCACATGGGTGTGATGGCTGAGGGGGAACGCGCTGTCGCGACGACCAACCGGAATTTTGTGGGCCGCATGGGCCATACGAAGAGCGAAGTGGTGCTTGCCAGCCCCGCTGTGGCTGCAGCTTCCGCGCTCGCGGGCTGCATCGCCGATCCGCGCGATCTGATGAAGGAGGGCTGAGAACATGTTTAAGGGAAAAGTCTGGAAATACGGCGACAATGTCGATACGGACGTGATCATCCCCGCCCGTTACCTGAATACGACAAAGGCCGAAGAACTGGCGAAACACTGTATGGAAGATATCGACAGCGGATTCGCTTCATCCGTTCAGTCCGGCGACATTATGGTCGGCGGCTGGAATTTCGGCTGCGGGTCTTCCCGCGAACACGCTCCGATCGCCATTCAGGCGAGCGGGATCTCCTGTGTGATCGCGGCCAGCTTCGCGCGGATCTTTTACCGCAATTCGATCAATATCGGTTTCCCGATCCTCGAATGCCCGAAGGCATCTGAAGCGGTCCGGAACGGCGATATCGTCAGTGTGGATACAAAGACCGGGATCATCACCGATGAAACGACCGGTGAGACCTTCGAAGCGAAAGCCTTCCCGCCGTTCATTGATAATATTATCGAAAAAGGCGGGCTCCTGCCTTACCTTAAAGAAAAGCTGGGGTGAGCTATGGAGTTCCGCATCGCTTTGGTTCCCGGTGACGGGATCGGCCCCGAGATCATGGACGGGGCGGTGAAAGTCCTTGAGGCCGCGGCTGAAAAATTCGGCCATCGGTTCAATTTCAAGACCTATCTGGCCGGCGGATGCGCCATTGATGCTTTCGGCGAACCGCTGCCGAAAGAAACTGTTGACGGCTGCCTTGCTTCCGACAGCGTGATGCTCGGCGCGGTCGGCGGGCCGAAATGGGACCACGTTCCCGGTCCGCTCCGCCCGGAAAAGGCACTGCTGGGCCTGCGTAAGGTGCTGGGCCTTTATACCAACCTGCGCCCCGCGAAGATCGAACCGGCGCTGGCGGATGCCTGTGTGCTCCGTCCGGACATTGCGGCGAAGGGGTTTGACCTGATGATCGTCCGTGAGCTGACCGGCGGGATCTATTTCGGTGAGCGCGGACGTACGGAAGACGGGAATGCCGCCTTTGATACGGAAAAATATTCCGTGGCGGAGATCGAAAGGGTCGCGCGCCGGGCGTTCGAGATCGCCCGCAAGAGGCGCGGACACGTGACCAGCATCGACAAGGCCAACGTGCTCGAGTCCTCCCGGCTGTGGCGGGAAACCGTCCACCGGATCGGGGAGACAGAGTTCCCGGATGTGCTGCTGGATGATATGTATGTCGATAACGCGGCCATGCAGCTGATCCGCGCCCCGTCTTTCTTTGATGTGATCGTGACTTCCAACATGTTCGGGGATATCCTGTCGGATGAAGCCTCCCAGGTGACCGGATCGATCGGTCTGCTGGCTTCCGCTTCGCTGGGTGAGAGCTCCCGCGGGATGTATGAACCGATCCACGGTTCGGCTCCGGATATCGCGGGGAAGGATCTCGCGAACCCGGTCGCGACCATCCTTTCGGCCGCGATGATGCTGCGCTATTCCTTTGACCTGGGCGCGGAAGCGGATTTCATCGAACAGGCCGTTACCGCTGTGCTGGAAGCCGGCTGGCGGACAGCCGATATCAAGGCTCCGGACGCGGAGAGCTGGCTTTCCGGTTCTCAGATGACGGAAAAGATCCTTGAACAGATGCGGAAATAAATTTGAGAAATATGAGCAGATCTTTTTCTGATTTCCTTTTTTTCTGTGAGGCCGGGGATGAACTCCCCGGCTGGGATGACACGCTCGCTGTTCTGGGGGGTGCCGAAGATAAGAAAAATGCGCTGATCCGGCGGCTGGTTTCATTCGCGGCGGAGTTCTCCCTGGCGGGAAATCTCTGGCAGCAGTGGCTGACCTATGTGCTGATGATGCATGAAAACGCGTTTACGCTGACCTGTGAGCGGGAGACCCTGGCTCCGGATGCCACGGCCGCGGCGCTTGCCGGTGAGGACCTTAAAAAATTCATGGAACTGTTCTCCATGAGATCCGATTCATCACTGGATCTCGCATTTCTGCGCGGGCTGACGGATTATCATGAGGCTTACGCCGAAAAAAAGCCGAACAGAGCCGGAAGAAAGATCGCGGAACTCAGTGCGGCGTTGGCCGCTTCCGGGAACCTTAAAGAATTTTCGGAAAAAGTATGCTCTTATTACGCATCCTTCGGCGTCGGGATCTTCGGGCTCTTCAAGGCGTTCCGCATCAGCGGGGATGAAGGCCGGTTCAGGCTGATCCCGGTGACGGATGATACGGATGTCTGTTTTGACGACCTGATCGGCCTGGAAGAGCAGAAAAAGACACTGCGCGCCAACACGGAGGCCTTCCTGAACGGGAAACGGGCCAACAATGTGCTCCTTTACGGGGACAGCGGCACCGGGAAATCCACCAGCGTGCACGCCCTGATGCATGACTATTACGCTCAGGGACTGCGCCTCGTGGAGCTTTCCAAGCCGGACCGGGCGCTTCTGCCCCGGGTGCTGGCTGCCGTGAAGAAGCGGAACTATCATTTCATCATTTTCCTCGACGACCTTTCCTTTGAGGAGAACGAGAGCGAATATAAGGAACTGAAGGCGATGCTGGAAGGTGCGCTGGAAAAGCGGGCGGACCGGGTCCTGATCTACGCGACCTCGAACCGCCGCCATCTGATCCGCGAGACCTGGAGCGACCGCCGGGATATGGAATACCAGGATGATATCCATCACTCGGATACGATGGAGGAGAAGCTCTCGCTTGCCAGCCGTTTCGGCGTGGCGATCTACTATTCCAAGCCGAACGCGAAGGAATATCTGCACATCGTACAGGAGCTGACCGCGCGGAGCGGCATTGAAATGGATGCCAGGGAACTCTGCGATACGGCCCGCAAATGGGAGCTCCGTCACGGCGGGATGTCCGGCCGGACGGCGAGCCAGCTGATCGCCTGGATCGAAGGCAGTCAGATATCTGAACACAACGATCTGAATCAGGAGTAAAATTCTGAAAAAGATCCTGAATTTATTTCTTTCAGCAAAGAGGTATTATGCATTATACATTTCCGATCACCAGAAACGAAAATCCGAAACCGAAGCCGGATCCGAAGGATATCGGCTTTGCCAAATATTTCACCGACCACATGTTCTTCATGAATTATGATGAAGAAAAGGGCTGGCATGACGGCCGCATCATCCCCTACGGCCCGCTTTCACTGGATCCCGCAGCGACGACCCTGCATTACGCGCAGGAAGCTTTCGAAGGGATGAAGGCTTACCGGAACCCGGAAGGAAAAGTCAACCTTTTCCGCCCCGATATGAACGCGAAGCGCATGCGCCGTACCTGTGAACGGATGTGCATTCCGGAAATCGATGAGGATCTGTTCGTTTCAGCCGTTGAAGAACTGGTCAAGATCGATCAGGACTGGATCCCGGATCTCCCCGGAACCTCCCTCTATATCCGCCCGTTCATTATCTCTCCGGAGATGAATCTCGCCCCGGTCGCTGCGAAGAGCTACTGGTTCATCATCATCCTGACCCCGGTGACCCCGTACCATTCCAAGGTCAGCCATATCCTGGTCGAGGATGAATATATCCGCGCCGTGGTCGGCGGGACCGGTTTTGCCAAGTGCGGCGGAAACTATGCCGGTGCGCTGCGCGCCAACGTCAAGGCCGCGAAGTACAACTGCGATGACGTGCTCTGGCTGGATGCCAAGGAACACAAATACATCGAAGAAGTCGGCACCTCCAACGCTTTCTTTGTGATCGACGGCAAGGTCGTCACCTCTCCGCTGACCGGTTCCATCCTGCCGGGTGTCACCCGTGACAGCGTCATTCAGCTGCTGGAAAAGTGGGGCGTGGAAGTCGATCAGCGCCGTCTGCCGATCGATGAGGCGATCGAAGCCGCGAAGAGCGGCCGCATGACCGAGGCCTGGGCCTCCGGAACAGCCTGCGTGATCGCTCCGATGGGGCTGCTGAACTACATGGGCACGGATTATCCGATCAACGGTGAACAGACCGGGCCGATCAGCAAGCGGCTCTATGATACGCTGTACGGCATGCAGACCGGCGTCGTCCCGGACGACATGGGCTGGGTCACAACCCTGTAAGAAAGACCGGACCGGCAGGGGATCTCGATCACCGGCACGAGGGTGAGTCCCTGCGCGAGGCGGGCCTGC
>CADBKS010000106.1:0-9708 GCA_902795255.1 uncultured Chloroflexota bacterium | reverse complement strand
TTACTCACTTCCGGTTGCCCTGTACAGATCAAAGTTAGCTTTTGTGAGGAAAATAAACCAAAGACGGCAGAGGCTGTGGTAGAATGAAAAAGGACTGAATAAATCTGAAATTTGTTGCTGATGCACAGGTAGTTTCACGTGCGTTGACTCATCCCCCGGCTTTGCCGGGCATTACATTTCTGTATAACGGATAGGGTATGAACTTAAAAACCATTCAATCACGTGGGAAATACCTCGCGGTGCTTTCTGTCCTGACCTACGGCATCATCTATCTAGGCCGTATCAATATCTCCGTTGCGATCGATAAAATGGCTGCCGGGTTCGGCACCACCGTTGCCGCTGTCGGGATCTTCGGATCCCTGCAGTCGCTGATCTATGCCCTCGGTCAGTTTTTCAACGGCTATTTCATCAACCAGTGGAAATCGCGCAAAGTGCTCGGACTGGCTGCTCTCGGTACCGCGGCCGCGAACATCCTGATGGGGCTGACGGACAATTACTGGGCCGCGCTGGCGATCTGGTGCTGCAATGCCTATCTGCAGAGTCTTTTCTGGGGCGCGATCATCCGCATCATCACGACCTATCCGGAAAGCCAGAGCAGTGCCAGTCTGATGTGGCTGATGCTGATCATTCCTATTTTTACGATCATCTCCTGGACTGTGATCGGCGGTGCGCTTGACCCTGTCCCGGACTGGCACCCTTATTTCTGGATCCCCGGCCTGATCATCATGACGCTGGTCTGGCCCTGGCTGACGCTGCACAAAACCTGTCCGGAGACGGAACAGATCCAGTCCGCGGAAAACAACAAGATGTCCATCCGCGAGCTGCTCCTTTATGTCAAAAACAACGGCATCATCACCCACTGCATCCTTTCTTTCCTGCATGGCGTGATCAGCGGCGGGATCTTTTTCTGGGCGCCGGAGCTGATCAGCCGGATCCTGACCGGCGTGACGATCTCTCCCTATCTGGTTGCCGCCATCATCCCGCTGGTGAAGGTGGTCTCCAGCCTGGCGCTTCCGGCGATCACCGGAAAATCGCGGAATTACCGCCGCTCAACGCTTTTCATGTTTATCCTGATCGCTTTGCTCTGCGCGGTCATGATCTTCCTTTCCGGCAGCTCCAGCGTTATTTTCCTGGTCTTTATTTCCGTGCTGACCTTTATCTGCAATGTGATCGGCTCCCTGCTTTCCATGTATGTGCCGCTGAATTATTCCGATGATCACATGAGCGCTCCCGTCGCCGGGATCCTGGACGCGGTGATCTATGCCGGGACGGCGGTCTCTACCTTCGCCCTGGGGCATATCATCAGCGGAAATGATCTGACGGGCGCTGCGGTCTTCTGGCTGGCGGCGGCCATTCTGGCGGTCATCGTTCAGGCGAAGACACTGAAAAACAAGCGCTGACTGCTCGTTTCTTTCCATGCAGAATATCAAATGCCGCTCACTGAGAGCGGCATTTTTATCTTTCCGGTATATCGGCTGCAGGGATAATGCTGTGGCACCTTCATTTGATGATGATCACGGCAAGGATTGCCGCGCTCAGGATCACACAGGCTCCCCAGAGGATCAGTTTCGGGACAAAACGCTGCCTTTTGATGATCTCCGGATCATCGATCTGGACAGAAGAAGGTTTTCCGCTGCGGTAGCGGATGGCGAGGGTATCCCCTTCTCTGAAATAGCGGAAGCGCTGTCCGTTTTTGATCTTCAGCAGCGCAGGGACCGAGACAGAAACCTCGTGCGCCTGTCCGGCATCATCGGCATAGGCGAGCTGCAGAATATAATCACAGCTGATATCCAGCGCTTCGTTTTTCTTTCCCTTAAATGCCACGGTCAGAAATGACCGCAGTCCTGTCGCAATGGCATGTTCAACGCGCAGGACCGTGGCCTGTGCGGTCTGTCCGTGTTTCAGCAGGAGCAGATCATACAGAACGATCGTAAACGCGCACAGGGAAACTGCGAGAAAGATGATGCAGAGAAACATTCCGATGAAGATCTCCAGAAAAACCGGTTCGATGCTTCAGCCCTTTATGCTTTTTCAGCCGGCTGTATGCCGAAGAAATGCGTCACATTCATATCTTCGGGAATATCAGCGTAATGGTTCCCGCGGCCGTCCGGATCTTTGATCGCTCCGTCGTTGGAGTGGTGGTCCGCGTGGATCCCGTGATCCGTGACGTATGCGAGCAGGGTATCATATTTTGCCCAGACTTTGGCTGTTTTTTCTGCAAGCTCGGCGAACTGCCGGTTATGGCAGCGCATCGCGTGCAGGGATTTCGGGGATTCCGGCCAGGTCTCGTGAATGTTGTCATCATATTTCATGGAATAGACAATGACAACGTCATACCAGGGATCGCCGTTCTCATCGGTTTTATCCAGCAGTTCCAGGCCGCGCCGGACGGTCGTCGCGCCGTCGGGATCTTCCGTGAATTCGGCTTCATTCTCAATGAAATAATCGATGCCAGGGCGGCCTTTGAAGATGGTACCCATGCTGGAGTTTTCGATCGCCACCAGCGCGACTTTCTTCCCGGCACGGACGAAAGCGTCAAAGGCGGTATCGACAGTGGCCGGATCCAGCACCTTTTTCTCATAGAAGCGGATCCCGTGGACGCTCGGCTGGGTGCCGGTAAAGATGGACGCGAAATTGACCGGCGTGACAGGCGGAAACGCGGAGCAGAAGGGGATCTGCAGCTGCGTATGCCGGAAAACCGGCGCGAAATCGAAGGTATATTTCTGGATCAGCCATTGTCCGATGGCGTCCGGACAGAAAATCAGCATTTTTTCCGCTTTTCCGGAGACGCAGCGGTCTTTGACCAGCGTTTCGATCATCGGAAGCGGTTCTTCAGCCTGACGCGGTGGCTCCACGCCCATCGCGTCGGTCAGGGAATGGGCAAGCCGTGAAATCGGAATTGAGTTGTAAGCCATTTTATTCTCCTGTTGAATGATCTGTATTTGAATTTCTGTTGTTTTGATTATACACCCCGGACGGGAGCTGCAGTCCCTTACCTGACGCCCCGGCTTCCGGTCGTTACGTATTCGATCAGCTGATCTTTATCCATGTCTGTGATGCCCATCTTTTCGACAGTCAGGCCTTCACGGCGCCAGTCTGTCTCATGGATCACGTTGTAGATATCGATGCAGGAGTTGGTCATCGGCATGGGAACGCCGAGCATTTCACCGATGGCTGCCCACGGGACCAGCCCGTAGGGGCAGTCTTCCGTCAGGTAGCGGTCATAGATGCTGTTCGGTCCGCAGATCGGCGTCAGGGAGATCGCCCCGTGGCCCGCAGCGTAAAGCTGCTGCCAGGTGAAGCCGTCCGGCATCCCGCTGAAGTCCTCCATCGGGCGGAGATGCCAGCCCAGCGCTTTGCCGACAGCTTTCCGTTCGTTATCCAGAACGATGTTCAGTTTGCAGGCCGAAGGGGTCCAGCCGTGTTCATAGACGAAGAAATTCGTTGTCGGACGTTCGATCTCACTGACCGAAAGCAGGCAGGGCCCGGTATGCCAGGCCGGGTTGACGATCGAAAGGCCGCTCTCCAGCACATTGTTGTAGACTTTTTCGAACGGGAAAAGGTCCTCCCGCATTTCATCGATCAGCCGGTTCCCCGCGGAGGCCGGGAAGAAGGCGATATTGACGGCATTGCGTCCGAAACAGGTCACCTTTGCCGGGCCGGAAAGCCGGGTGTCATAGGGCAGGTTGTTGACGTCGGCCATGACGGGACAGTCTTCCGTATCGCCGAATACTTTCCGGTACTGGAGTGCCGCGAAGGCACCGGGGAAGGTGACGATGATCTGGTCTTTCCGCACCCGGCCTTTCAGCAGGTGCGCGTAATAGTCGTGCACAAAAGCCGGTGTGACGACACAGATATAGCGGGCATCCCGGATCGCCTCATCAATGTCTGTTGTGACTTTGTTCAGCTTTGCTTTCCCGCTGACCGTGCCGGTGACTTCGATCGTTCCGGTACGCATCAGACGTTCGACCTCATCCCGCTCCTCGTAAACAAACATGTTGACGCGGTGCCCCTTCATCGTCAGGTCCGCTGCCATCATGTGGGCGCCGTTCCCGTCACCCAGGATCGCGATCGTTTTGGGTTCCATGCCAGGTTCCTTTCTGTGATCTTTTGAATTTGATGTATATAACTGCCGTTCACTGAAGTATAAACACAGAAAAGTAAATTTGTATAGTGCGGACTTTTGGACGAATGGTTTTAGTGACTAATGTCATAATAGAAATGTGGATTAAATTATTATTTTTGGGTTATGGGGCTAAAACCGGATTGACACGGTTTTTCTGTTTTTTTATAATACAAAAATCAGTACCCGGTTATCCGACAGTTTTTATGAAGGATGAAGGAACTGCCGGTGCTGGAAAACCCAAAATTCATAAAGGAGCAGTCATGGCAAAGAAAAATATCCTGTTTGCGCTGGTTGTATTGATGCTTTTTGCACTCATTCTCCCGGCCGCCGCCGATGTCCCCGCCCATAAGGAGACACTGGTTATTGGTTCCAACGTAGATATCAACAACCTGAATATCTACCAGCAGAACGATCAGATCAACAATATCATCATTAAGCTGACGCATGATGGCCTTATTTTCAATGGCAATGATGCGACGATGTACCTCGGAAACGGGTTAGCTCTGGCGGAATCGTATGAATATACGGATGAAACCCATATTCTCTGGCATCTGAAGCAGGGTGTTACATGGAGCGATGGCTCTCCGTTCACTGCCGAAGACGTGAAATTCTCCTACGATATGATCCTTGACAGCCCGCGTGCCGGCACAATGAAGGGTTATGTTGGTATGGAGATCATTGATGACTATACCTTCATCATGGAAGTGGAAGGCTTCAACAATGAATTCGTTGTCCAGCTCTCCAACCCGATCCAGTCCAAGAAGGCCTGGGAAAGCGGAATGGAAGAACCGTGGCTTGTCGGTACCGGCCGCTACAAGGTCATCGAATGGGTCGAAGGTGAATATGTAAAGCTTGAAAAGGTCGCTAACCACTGGGATACCGAACGTCCGGCTGTTTCCGACTACATCATCTTCCGCCCGATCCTTGAGGACTCCTCCCGTGTGATCGCCCTGCAGAACGGCGAAATCGACGTCTGCATCCTCCCGCCGACCAATGAACTGTACATCCTTGAAGAAGATCCGAACGTTACGGTCTTCCAGCGTGCCGGTTCCCGTTTGTTCTACTTCGGTTTCAACGTGACCAAGGAACCGTGGAATAACAAGACCCTCCGTCAGGCTGTTGCCTGCGCGATCAACCGTCAGGATGTTATCGAAGTTGCGGTCAGCGGTCTCGGTACACCGCAGACCACCATCCTCAACCGCGGTCTCTGGGGCTTCTATGATGAGATGGAAGGCTTCAACTATGACCTCGACCGTGCAAAAGCCCTGATGGCCGAAGCCGGCTATCCGGATGGCGGCATCAAGACAACGATGCTGATCGCCAACTCCAGCCCGTACCTCTCCATCGCCCAGGTCATTCAGGATAACCTGAAGCAGATCGGCATCACTGTTGAACTGCAGACCGTTGAAGATGCGACACTGAAGTCCGAGTGCATTGCCGGGAACAACGAACTCTTCTTATGGCGCTGGAACGAAGATGTTACCGATGACCAGGTCTACCGCGAACTTTACAACACCGGTATGGTCAACAACTACCATCACTATTCCAACCCGCACATTGACGAACTGACTGACGCGATCCTTGTTGAACCGGATCAGCAGAAACGCTATGAGATCGGTGTTGAACTGCAGGAAACCCTCGTTGAAGAATGTCCGCAGGTCCCGCTTTACATTGCTGACCTTGTGATCGCTTACAACAAAGATCTGAAGGGTGAATACCTGTACGGCGGCGGCAACCACAACTGGTCCTGGGCTTATATCGCCGAATAACGGCCGCTGAATAATCATTGAAACTTTTTTATCAGGGTGCTGTGAACGATCTTCACAGCACCCTGCAAAACAGGCTGATGCTTTTGATCCCCGGTATGAACGCTTCCCGGGATCCGGCTTTGACCGGAAAGTGATCGATCCGGCCCAGGGGCCGGTCAGGAAATCGGTTCCTTTCCTGAATATAAAAATCCGGAGGACCATCCGGATTTTTCTGTTTCGGAAATGAATAAAGGAGCTTACAGCATATGATCCGTTATATTTTGAAAAGACTGGTATACATGATCCCCGTGATCCTTGCCACATCTTTCATTATCTATATGGCGATGAATATGGCAGGCGGGGATCCCGTGCTGATGATTGCGCCGGACAATACACCACCGGAGCAGCTGCAGAAAATGCGAGAGGAACTCGGACTGACAGCTCCGCTGCCCGTCCGCTACCTGCGTTATATGGCAGGGATGCTGCGCGGCGACCTGGGAACGTCTTATGTTACGAAAAAGGATGTCTTCAAGACCTTCATGGAACGTCTTCCGGGAACGCTTGAACTGGGAGGCATGGCGATCCTGATCGCCACGGTCATATCGATCCCGCTGGGGATCTTTACGGCGATCAACCAGAATACCTGGAAGGATACGCTGGGAATGATCCTTGCACTGTTCGGTGTTTCCATGCCGAACTTCTGGCTGGGGCTGATGCTGATTCTGCTCTTCTCTCTGAAACTGCACTGGCTTCCTTCGAGCGGACGAAACGGATTCAAAAGCGTGATCCTGCCGGCACTGACGGTAGGGCTTGGGATGGCGGCACTGATCGCCCGGACTACACGTTCTTCCATGCTTGAGGTGATCCGTCAGGATTACATCCGGACAGCCCGGGCGAAAGGTGCCCCAGAGCGGCAGGTGATCTTCCGTCATGCGCTTGGAAACGCGCTGATCCCCATCATTACGGTGATTGGGATGCAGGTTTCCAACGTACTGACAGGATCTGTTCTGGCTGAAACGGTATTCAGCTGGCCGGGGGTCGCGCGCCTGATTTATGATTCGATCTCCAAACGGGATACGCCGATGGTCACAGGTTCGATCATTATGTGTTCGATACTTATGGTGCTGGTCAACCTGATCGTCGATATCGTGTATGCATTCTTTGATCCTCGGATCAAAACGCAGTACACCAAATAATGGAGAAGCGCTATGGAAACGGAAAACACAAACGAAGTCTATAAAAGCCGATCCTTATGGGAGGAAGCATTCCGCCGGTTGCTGAAGAATAAAGGAGCGATCGTCGGGGCTGTTTTCATGATCCTGCTGATCGCTGCCGCGATTGCTGCCGGCTTCATTTATGACTATGACACGGATGTGATCGGGCAGAATATTTCCAACCGGTTGAAGTGGCCCTCCCGTGAACATATCTTTGGGACAGATGAACTTGGCCGCGATATTTTTACCCGTGTGATTTACGGTGCCCGGTATTCACTGTTTATCGGTTTTGGCAGTGAAGCCATCGGTCTGATCATCGGAATCATTCTCGGGTCTCTTGCTGGCTTCCATGGCGGCTGGGTGGATATGTTGGTCATGCGCTCGGCAGATGTGCTTTACGCTATCCCGAATATCATGATCGCCGTAGTGATCGTTTCCCTGCTCGGAACCAGCACGGTGAACCTGCTGATCGCTCTGAGCGTTTCTTCGATCACATCCTTCGCGCGGATCGCCCGTGCAGCGGTGATGCAGCTGCGTTCCCAGGAGTACATTGAGTCTGCCCAGGCAATGGGACTTCCGACCTGGAAGATCATCCTGAAACATGTCCTGCCGAATATTCTGGCCCCGGTCATCGTTCAGATCACGCTCCGCGTCGGCTCCACGATCATTGCTGCCTCCTCACTGAGTTTTCTCGGTATCGGTGTGCCTTCACCGGCACCGGAATGGGGGGCTATGCTTTCCTCCGGCCGGTCGCAGATGCGCACTGCTTCATATATCTGCATCATCCCCGGACTCGCGATCATGTTTACGGTCCTTGCGCTGAATCTGCTCGGCGACGGATTGCGTGATGCCCTGGATCCGAAGCTCAAGAAATAACGGAGGCTGCAAATGAGTGAAACGAACGAAAAAAATATTCTTGAGATCAAAGATCTGGTGGTGCATTATGAAACAGAAGTGGGCTGTGTGCATGCGATCAACAATATCAGCCTGAGCCTGAAGAAAAAGACGACGCTGGGCCTGGTAGGAGAGACCGGTGCCGGGAAGACAACGACGGCGCTTTCCGTCCTGAACCTGCTGCCGAATCCGCCGGGTGTGATCAAGCAGGGGGAGATTTTCCTGGACGGGGTGGACATTTTGAAGATGTCCGAAGAACAGCAGCGGCATATGCGCGGCAATGATGTTGCGATGATCTTCCAGGACCCGATGACGGCGCTGAACCCCGTGATGACAGTTGGCAAACAGATCGCGGAGTCGATCCTGCTGCACAACAATATCTCTGTTTCGGAAGCGAACCAGCGGGCGAATGAAATGTTGCGGCTTGTCGGGATCTCCGAAAAACGTGCAGGGGATTATCCGCACCAGTTCTCCGGCGGGATGCGGCAGCGTGTCGTGATCGCGATCGCGCTGGCCTGCCAGCCGAAGCTGTTGCTGGCCGACGAACCGACGACCGCACTCGACGTCACGATCCAGGCGCAGGTTCTGGAACTAATGAAGAAACTGATCCGCGACCGGGATATGTCCATGATCCTGATCACACATGATCTGGGTGTTGTTGCTGAAGTGTGCGATGAGGTGGCAGTCATGTATGCCGGACACATCGTTGAACACGGCACTGCGGATGATGTTTTCAACCGCACTGCGCATCCCTATACTGAAGGGCTTTTTGATTCATTGCCGAACCTTAAGGAAAGTGATGAAGAACTGATCCCGATTCGGGGAATGATGCCGAACCCGATCCATCTGCCAAAGGGATGTGTTTTCGCACCGCGTTGTCCTTACGCGAAAGAGATCTGCAGCCGTGAAATGCCGGAACTGCGTCAGATGCTCGGTGAAACGCATTTCGCGGCCTGCCATGCTTATTCCGATCCGAACTTCAGATTACGGAGGAACGCAAATGGAAAATAAAAAAGATATCCTTCTGAAAGTTGAAAACCTGACAAAGTACTTTGCGACCTCTGCCGGGCAGCTCCACGCAGTGGACGGCATCAATTTTGAGATTGAACGCGGAAAAACTCTCGGAATTGTGGGCGAATCCGGCTGTGGAAAATCCACGACCGGAAGGACCGTACTGAAGCTCATCCAGCCGACTTCGGGAAAGATCATTTTTGAAGGAAAAGACATCACAAACTACAGTGTGATACAGATGCGTCCGCTTCGCAAGGAAATGCAGATCATTTTCCAGGATCCTTTTTCCTCACTGGATCCCCGCATGACGGTCAGTCAGCTGATTGCCGAGCCGATCATCGAACACAGAACGATCCGCGGCAAGGATGCGATCGACAAGCGGACACGCGAGCTGATGGATATTGTCGGGCTGGCATCCCGTTACGTCAATACTTATCCTCACGAACTGGATGGCGGACGGAGGCAGCGTATCGGTGTCGCCAGGGCGCTTGCTCTGGAGCCAAAGCTGATCGTCTGCGATGAGCCTGTTTCCGCGCTGGATGTTTCGATTCAGGCGCAGATCCTCAATTTGATGATGGATCTGCAGGAGCAGATGGGGCTGACGTATATTTTCATTACGCATGACATGAGCGTTGTTAAGCATATCAGCAACGAAATCATGGTGATGTATATGGGAAAATGTGTGGAAAAGACCTATTCCAAAGAACTGTTTGCT
>CADBKS010000105.1 GCA_902795255.1 uncultured Chloroflexota bacterium | reverse complement strand
CATTCTGGACTCCGAGACCCGCTCGATCTATACCGAACGCTTCACCTTTGAACAGACCCAGCGGATCCTGGACCTGGCCGTAAAATATGATGCCGGGCTGATCCTCAAGTTCAACAACGTCAAATGCATCTACCGCCGGATGGAAACGATGCGCGGTGTCTTCAGCAACATCGGCATCAGCGCCTGCCCGACCGTGGAATGTGAAATGATGGACTATCACCTGAAAAAGATGCCGATCGGCTTCACCTTCCAGACCGACCACGAGACACGGCAGAAGATGATCGAAGAACTCTCCGCGTATCCGACCGATTACCGTGTGGAGCCATACGGAAACGGCGTGACTGCGGACATTTTCCTGCCGAGCGTCAGCAAGCTCTCCGCGCTGCAGAATCTCTGTGTCCGGCTCGGGATCAAAGCCGGAGAAGTAATGACCTTCGGCGACAGCGCCAATGATATCGTGATGACAAAATGGGCAGGACTCGGCGTCGCGATGGGGAACGGCCGGGATGAGCTGAAAGCCGTTGCCGACTATGTCTGCGAACCCAGCTATGAAGGCGGCATCGCCAAAACCATCCGCAAATTCGAGAAGTGATCCCAGATGTCTGCGGCAAATGTTTTATGATCGTGCAGGAAGCCCCGCACGATCATTTTGTCTTAACACATGATCCATGGCGATGCCGCCGCGGCATATTTTGGCCCCATTGTCATGTGTAATTAAAAAAGCGGCAGGTTTATGCGAAAGTGCCGGAAACGAGCGGTTTCTTCACAAAACGGCTGAGGATACAAGGCAGTCCTAAACCTCTTCTTACATTCATAATAAACGGAGTGTTTACCATGTATGATATCGAGCGGTACAACCAAATGATGCAGAAACTGAAGGGCGGGATCATCGTCTCCTGTCAGTCCAAACAGGGTGATCCGACACACTGCCCCGAATTTAGGCTGCCTTCGCCAAATCCGCGGAGATCGGCGGTGCGGCCGGTATCCGCGCCAACAGCGTCGCCGACATCGAAGCGATCAAAAAGGAAGTCAGCCTGACCGTGATCGGCATCTGGAAACGCCACTGGGTCGATGAATGGTGGGATATCATGATCACCCCGACGTTTCAGGACTGCCGCGAACTGGCGGATGCCGGCGCGGATATTATTGCGATCGAAACGACCGGCCGGAAGCGCCCGAATAACGAAGATGTCAAAGAACTTGTCGACCGGGTCCGGAATGAACTGAACGTTCCGGTCATGGCGGACTGCCATGATATCGAAGACGCGATGCGCACCAATGCCGACATCATCGCCCCGACGCTTTCAGGGGTCGGCTCTGATGAAGACTATATGCCGCCGTGGGCACTGATCGAAAAAATGGTCAAAGAACAGTCCCGCCCGGTCATGACCCGTTACGCCTTAGGCATCGACGCGGGTGCCACGAACCTCCGCTGTGCACTGGTAGATGAGAGCAGAAAGATCCTGCATGAGATCCGTGAACGCTCCAACAGGATCTGGGACGGCCCGGCATACATCGATCAGCTTGCCGGACTGGCAAAGCGGATGCTTGCCGAAGAGGTCTGCAGCGGGATCAGTGTCGGCGGGCTGGGTGTCGGGACCTGCGGCCAGGTCAACCTGAAGGGTGAGCTTTTCGGCCACAACGGCGACCCGTCCATCATCATTGATCCGCCTGTACCGATCGAAGCGGAACTGACCCAAAGGCTCGGCATGCCGGTCTGCGTCGTCAATGACGGGCAGGCAGCCATCTTCGCCGAAGCGGTCTACGGGGCCGGGAAAGACGTAAAAAATGTCGTCGGCTTTACGATCGGGACCGGGATCGGCGGAGGGATCGTCCTGGACGGGAAGATTTTCCGGGGCTGCCGTGGGATCGCCGGGCATCTGGGATTTCTGGTGATCGACTTTGAAGGCCGGGAATCGCTTTCCGGCGTGCCGGGGCCGGCGGAAGATTACGGATCCGGGACCTCGATCGGACGGATCGCCCGGGAACGGATCGCCGCGGATCCGGAACGCGGCAGACTGATGACAGAGCTGGCCGGCGGAAAGGCGGAAGACGTCAGCGGATTTCAGGTGTTCGAAGCGGTGAAGCAGGGCGACCCCCTCGCACAGGAGATCGTTGACTACTGCGGCCGGGCGATCGGCGCCGCTGCCGTTTCCATGATCCACGCGTTTGATCCGGATATCATCCTGCTTTCCGGCGGTGTGGCCGAACAGGGCGACCTGCTGGTGAAGCCGATCCGAGAGTTCGTCAGGAACCATGCGCTCTTCAATACGAGGAACACACCCGTCCGTATTGCCGGGCTGAGTTCGCAGGCCGGTGTGATCGGTGCGGCAGCGCTGATCCTCACGAAATAAGTTATCCGGCCAAAAGGCTCCGGAAAAGTCCGGAAATAAACGAACCGGCTCCCCGAAATATCGGGGAGCTTTTCTGTTCGGGAACAGCCCTGACACACGGCCGGGATGTGGTCTTAAAGTTGCACCTTTACAGATGACAGATTCTTTCCGGCCCTGCCGCCGGTCCGGTCTGTCATTCACGGAAAAAATCACCGGATCCCGCGCCGGACCGCGGGAAAGTCAAAGGAGCCCCCCGACATGAAAAAGACCCTGACCGTCATTCTGAGCGTTTTTGTATGTTTGATCCTTTTCGGGTCGGTTTTCGCCGGTCCGGAAGAGGTCCGGCTGATCCCCGTGAGCAAATGGAATTATAAAAACGTGGACGGCTGGGGCTTTTACGCCAAAAACGGGGATTATTCCTGGTTCGCCTTCATCCTGTACAACCCGACGAACACCGACTATACGATCAGCATCCCCGTGGATGCCTCCGTTGCCAACGCCACCCGTCACAAGATCATCAACACGTCCTACAAGAAGATGATCAACGGCTCCGTCGACTTTTTCTACGCGGGTTATGTAAAGGAATATTTCACCGAAAGCTTCACCCTGGCTAAAAACAGCACCTGCAGCGTTTTCATGGATATCGCCGACATTCAGGCTTACAGCGCCCAGTGGGATACGGATGTTGCTTTTACGATACAGATCGGGGACAAGAACAAAACCGTTTCGATGGATATCGACGGGGTCCTTGCCTATGACGCGAAGAATACGACGCCTCCGACGGTTCCGGTCGTGAACGAAGGGACTCCCGTATTATCCACGGTCAGCTTCTGCAGGAACTACAACGCTTCCAACGGACAGGTGACCTTCGCCTACGCGCTGAAGAATCATTCCACCCAAAATATTCCCGTGGAACTGGCAACGACCCTGGCGGCGGAAGGGCTGAGCGAAACGCCCCTGATCACCTATACCGGCTGTAAGAGCGGGAGCCGGTCCTGCATGTCACGCATCGACGGCGGCATGTTCACGCTGAAGGCCGGAGAAACCGCGGAATTTTACGGCAGTGCCGTGTTTGATAAAAAGCCGTCAAAAACCGGTTTTTATATCCTGACCTCTCTCCGCTATACCTACAACGGCAAGACCCTCATCCCGTACCTGATCGGGCGCGCATCCGGGACCTGCTCCGTGGAAATCCCCACCCAGGTTCCGTCCGCCACAGTCACAGCCACGGCGACAGCCACCGCCACGCCCAAACCGACGGCTACCGCAGTGCCGACCTCCACACCCAAACCGACTGCCACCGCGGTGCCGACATCCACGGTCAGGCCGACCGCCACCGCGACACCTGTTCCGGCTGAGAAAGAAGCGCTCACCACAGTCCGGTTCTGCCGGGATTACAAATCTTCAGCCAAACGTGTCACCTTCACTTACGCGCTGCGCAATGATACCGCGCAGAATGTCCGCGTGGAACTGCCCGAAACCATGGAGATCGAAGGCGTCAGCGCGCCGGCAAAGATCACCTATAACAAATGTCTGAGTGACGGAAGGACCTGCCTGTCCCGCATCAGAGGCGGCTTCATCACCCTCGAACCGGGTGAGACCGCCGAAATATCCGGCCGCGTGCCTATGAGCAGACAGCCTGCGAAGTCCGATTACTTTATCCGGACAGCCGTGCGCTATGGCGATAACGGCAAAACCCTTCCCCTTTATGCCGCTGACAGCTGCTCGGTGAAATCCCCGGCCCCCGCACCGACTGTTGCAGTCACGGCAACAGCGACCTCCACACCCAAACCGACTGCTACCGCGACAGCGGCCCCGGCTCCGGCTGAAGACGGAGCGCTCAGCACGGTCCGGTTCTGCAGGGACTATAGATCCGCCAGCAAACGCATCACCTTTACGTACGCGCTGCAGAACAATTCGGATCGGAATATCCGGGCAGAGCTGCCCAAAACAATGGAGATTGAAGGTGTCAGCGCGCCGGCAAAGATCACCTATAACAAATGTCTGAGTGCCGGGAAAACCTGCCTGTCCCGCATCAGCGGCGGCAGCATCACGCTCAAACCCGGAGAGACCGCCGAAATATCCGGCCGTGTGCCCATGAGCAGACAGCCTGCGAAGTCCGATTTCTTTATCCAGACAGCCGTGCGCTATGGCGATAACGGCAAAACCCTTCCCCTTTATGCCGCTGACAGCTGCCAGGCATCCGGTACCGTCGGAAAATCCGCCCCGGACATGGCGGAACCGGTGCGTTATGCTTTGCAGCTGACTAATGACAGGGAAACAGACCTCACTATTCTGCCGGGGTATGTTTATATCGCGGATGAGGAGACCGGGAACTATGAAGGAACTGCCCTGATCTCCGCGCTGGATGAGGAGATCACCGGAAATACAGATGCTGTCTTCACGGAAGGGGAACCCTTCGTTATGCCGCCGTTCAGCAGGGCGGATGTAATGATCGTGCCGGAAGCAGGTCCGGCGGACAGGTCCGTGATCTGGAATTACGCCATTAATGGTGATCCGCAGAGCACGGAAGCGGAGCCTGTTTTCTTCGAAACGGAAACGGGCATCGAAATCAGCGAATAAACCCTGAGCACCGTTTTTTCATGAATATCCGGAAAGGGGCCGCACGGAACGGCCCCTTTTGCATTCCCGCCGGATCCGCAAATTACAGCGCTGCCCGGTTCGGGCATCCGATGTAATGCAATTTTTAACGCGGGATGTTTTCTGCTTTATGATTCAGGGAGGAGAACTTCAATTTATGATCGAAACCATTTACCGGCTGCCCTGTCCGGTCGGTCTGGCGCTGCTGGCTGATTTTCATAACAGCGAACCATACCCGATCCTGCGCTCTCTGGAAAAACACCGGCCGGAGGTCATCACGATCGCCGGCGACCTGGTGTTCGAGGATAACCCGGGGATAAAGGAATGTGCGCTGCTGCGCGGATGCGCAGGGATCGCACCGACCTATGTGAGTCTCGGCAACCACGAATGGCTGCTGACGGCGGAGGACCTGGAAAAGATCGGTGCCTCCGGCGTCATCCTGCTCCATGACCGCTGGGCACGGTACCGCGGCACCGTGATCGGCGGACTGAGCTCCGCGTTTTACACGGCTTATCAGGAGGTCCGGGCAGCGCATCCGGAGGCCGGGGATTACCCGATCTCCATCCGCGAGCTCCACCGCTATCCGATCTGTCCGGCACTGGACTGGCTGGAAGCGTTTGAACAGCAGGATGGGTACCGGATCCTGCTCTGCCATCATCCGGAGTATTATCCGAAGTACCTGAAGGGACGCCCGATCGACCTGATCCTCTCCGGCCATGCGCACGGCGGGCAGTGGCGGTTCCGTCTGCCTTTCAGCCGGGAATCCTTCGGAGTCCTCGCTCCGGGGCAGGGGTTCTTCCCGCGTCTCACCTCCGGGGTAAAGGACGGACGGCTGGTCATCAGCCGCGGACTTTCCAATCCCGTCCGGATCCCGCGGATCAATAACGAACCCGAGATCGTCTATATCCGGCCGGAAAACGGCTGAAACACCGGCCGCGGACCGTAATTCCGCAGGAGGAGTATCAAATGAAAGCATTATTTATCGGCGGGACCGGTACGATCAGTACCGCAATCACCCGGAAAATCGCGGCAGACCCCAACTGGGACCTCTGGCTGATCAACCGCGGGAACCGCAGCAGCGTCATCCCGGAGAACGTACATCTGATCACCGCCGATATCAATGATGAGCAGGCGGTGCTGGACGCGCTGGGGGATACCGTATTCGACGTGGTCGGGGAGTTCATCGGTTTCACCCCGGACCAGGTCGGGCGGGACTACCGCCTGTTCAAAGGCAGGACCCGCCAGTACATATACATTTCCTCCGCTTCGGCCTATCACAAGCCGGCCGCCGGCTATATCATCACGGAAGGGACGACGCTTTCCAACCCGCACTGGGAATATTCCCGCAATAAGATCGCCTGTGAGGAATTCCTGATGAAAGTCTGCCGTGAAGAAGGCTTCCCGGTCACCATCGTCCGCCCCAGCCACACCTATGACGAAAGGAAGATCCCGCTGGGCGTGCACGGAAAAAACGGCTCCTGGCAGGTCATCAAACGGATCATGGACGGGAAACCCGTAATCATCCAGGGGGACGGGAGCAGCCTGTGGCACCTGACCTTCAACACCGATTTCGCCGTCGGATACACCGCGCTGATGGGGAACCGCCACGCGATCGGCGAGGCATTCCAGATCACCGGGAATGAAGTCCTGACCTGGGACCAGATCTATCAGACGATCGCGGATGCGCTGGGTGTGCAGCTGCATGCTTACCATGTCGCCAGTGACTATCTTGCCGCGGCCGGTGCGCCTTACGGCTATGATTTTGAGGGAGAACTGCTGGGTGACAAAGCGGTATCCGTCGTCTTTGACAACAGCAAGCTCAGGCGGCTCGCCAACACCATGTGCACGACGGTCCCCTTCCATATCGGTGTACGGATCGCCCTGGATCATATTCTCTCCCATCCGGAAGAGTGCCAGAAAGAGGATCCGGAGTTCGATGCCTGGTGCGACCGCGTGATCGCGGCGCTGGAGCGTTCAAAGGCTGAGATCTGAAGAACGTTTACGGCAGCTGAATGCCGATATCGGCATTGACGATTTTTTTGACCAGCTCACCGGACCGGCCGCGGAAGTGGCCGGTCCGGTAATATCCGATGGAGACCCCGTGAGATCACTGATGACTGCCCTCTCCGCCCCGCCGATGTCTCCGTTCATTCCGATGTTGATATCGACCGGGCCTCCCGTCAGCTGTCTCTCTGCAGGATCCGCGTGATCCCGCGGGCCATGCGCTTTTCCGGATCCTGAAAGTGATTGCCCGGATCGATCTCAAAGGTGCAGCTGATCCCGAGACGCTGATAATACCGGCAAAGCATTTCCGTCCGCTCCCCGACGGTCCGCATCACTTCATTGCGGGTATGGCTTTCCCGGTCACCCAGGGAAAGACAGATCCGCTCCGGCTGACGGCAGAACGGATGGGACATGGCAAACTCCGCGAATCCGGGGAACCAAAGCGAGCCGGACGCCGAAACCGCCCCGCTGAAGGCATCCGTCCGGTAGAGGCTGTACAGCGCGAACAGCCCGGCGAACGAATATCCGGCAATGAAGCAGGGACCTTCGGAGCCGGACTGACGCCGGACTGCCGGGAGGATCTCCCCGGTCAGTTCTTCGATATAGCGGTCCGCTCCGCTGCCGAAATCATCGGCCCCGCGGAAGACCCGCGGCGCTTCCCACGGGGAAAGTGTCTGCTCCCAGTCCGTGATCCGGACCGCTGCCAGCACACACGGAGGGCAGCCGAAATTCTCCATCTCCCGTCGGACGGTTTCGGCCTCGTCACGGAATCCATGAAAAATAACGATCGGGGCCCCGGAACCGCAGGCGGTTTCCGGATAAAGCGTAAATTCCCGTTCAGACATTGGTTCTCCTCATCATTTGATTTCCGGCGCCAGCCTTCCCGGGTCAGAGGATCTGCTCATTCGCGTGCGCGTACAGGATGCGTTTCGGATGGTGCTTCAGCACCGCGTCCCAGTCCCGCTGCAGCGCGGGGTTCGTCCCGTCATAGGCAGCAAGGTAGGCAAGCGGCTCCAGGTCCCCCGGAAAGCAGTCCCCGTCATCCAGGATCAGCGTGATGCTGTCCGGACTGTGGCTCGGCGTATGGATGATCTCCCCGCTGATCCCGAGCTTCCGCAGAAAATCCCGGCTCTCGTCAATGCGGATCACTGCTGCCGTCTTTTCATCCGGCGGCACATAGCGCAGCCGTTTGTCCCGGGCAAAGATTTTGTCCGCGTAATGGACCTGATCCAGCTGTACGTCGGCAATAACAAGCTTCACCCCGAGCTGCTGCAGTTCGCCGGCCAGCCCGATATGGTCCGGATGATAATGCGTCGCAAGCAGGTACCGGATGTCGCTGACAGCAATCCCAGCAGCCTTTACAGCATGGAAAAAGAGCGGCAGCGTCCCCGCGTAATCGGTATCGATCAGCAGCCCGCCTTCCTTCCCCGGGATGTAAAAGGTGTTCGTATTCCCGTATTTCAGCCGGATCATCCGTCATCCTCCCGCTTATTTGATCTCGGAAAAAACATAAGCCTGTTCGATCCAGCCGAACAGCTCTCCGTCAAGCTCATCCGTGCTGCCGATCGGAATATGCGTTGTCCACCGGCCCGGGTATGGTTCGGACCGCACAGCCACCCGCTCCGACATAAGCGGATAAGGGAGCCCGAGTGTCAGGACGAAATAGTGAGCGGGAAGCCCCGGGCGTTTCCGGACCCGCAGAAAAGAGAGGCACGCGTAAACATGCCGGTTCGAAAAGGACAGCTGGGTCTTCCCGGCACGCACCGAAGTATCCGGGAACCGCTCGTACAGCATCTCCCAAAATGCTCCGAACAGCGGCAGCAGCTCCTCATGTCCGGCAAAAAATTCCCGATATTCCGTGTGATCCCGCTCCATTTCATTATTATAACCCTGCAGGATCTTACAAAAACAAAACAGCCCGTCGTCCGGCGGGCTGTCGGTTATAGCGTCTGCAGACTGCTCTTATCTGTGCGCTTTGCGGAAATTCCGCATACAGCGGCACAGCGCGGCGTATTTCAGAAATTCCAGGACCGCGTACAGGGCATTGGCAGCCAAAAACACCGTCACATACATTACCGACCTTATCACGGCTGCCGATTCGGCGGACCCTTTTGCGTCCGCGGAAAGCAGGCCGATTAGGAGCAGGATGGACACGGCCGCATAAAGCACGCTGCCCAGCATCATCCAGAAACTCCGCCCGTAAAGATGGTTCCGGCCCACAGCCGCCGCCTCACGGGTCCGGTGCTCCTGTTCAACGGTTTTGAGCACCACCCGTATATCATGGTGGTAATTACCGTAATAAAGCAGGCCGAGGGCCGCCGCGATCCCGTAGAGATACGTTGACATGCCGAGCAGTCCGAAGGCCGCTGCCGCGTCGGAAGACTGTCCCCGCAGAGCCCGTCCCGCATCCCCGAATCCTCCGGCCAGCCGGACAGTCCAAAAGATCACACCGATGATCATGACGATGTGCCCGATCCACAGAACCGTATGCACGAACCGCACAAGCCCTCCGCCGGAAGTGCCGGTCCGTATCAGCAGCAGTCCGACCCCGTCCATGATCGTCAGGACGAGGATCACAAACGTGATGGCAAGCTGATACCGCAGAGGGATCAGCGGCAGCCAGGACAGATCCACAGCCGGGACCAGGTCCGAAAGCTGCTGAAGAGGCGCAAGCAGCTCCTGCAGTGACAGGGCACCCAGCCTGGCCCGGTGCAGCACCAGAATGAGCCCGGCCGCCGCCGCTGCCGATTCGATCATTTTGATGAAGGCAAGCAGAAA
>CADBKS010000104.1 GCA_902795255.1 uncultured Chloroflexota bacterium | reverse complement strand
TCATATCGATACGAACCATGGCGCGTTCATCATCAAAGAGGAACTCCGCCAGAGCCCGGGCCAGTTCCGTCTTACCGACACCGGTCGGACCAAGGAAGATGAATGAACCAATCGGGCGGTTCGGATCCTGAAGTCCCGCACGGCTTCTGCGGACCGCGTTGGAGACGACACGCACCGCCTCATCCTGGCCGACGACCCGTTCATGCAGCCGGTCTTCCATATGGACCAGCTTCTGCATTTCGCTTTCCAGCAGGCGTGAGACCGGGATGCCGGTCCAGCGGCCGACGATCTCCGCGATCTCTTCCGCGTCAACATTTTCCTTCAGCAGCGCACCGTTGGCCTGCAGGTCCTTCAGCTTTTCCTCAGCCTCGTCCCGTTCCTTCATCAGGGCGGGCAGATCGCCGTAACGCAGCTTCGCAGCCTTTTCAAAGTCATTGTAACGCTCCGCCTGTTCGATGCGGACGTTCAGATCCTCGATTGACTCCTTAACACTCCGCAGTTTGGAGATGGATTCCTTTTCCGTCTGCCACTGCGTGGTGAGTGCTGCGGACTTTTCGTTCAGGTCCGACAGTTCCTGCTTGATCTTCTCAAGGCGGTCCAGAGAGCCCTTATCCGTTTCCTTCAGCAGCGCCTGACGTTCGATCTCCAGCTGCATGATTTGCATCGATTTCCGTCCGCAGACGAGCCGCTGCTTCATCGATCAGGTCGATCGCCTTATCCGGCAGGTGCCGGTCGGCAATATAACGGTGAGAGAGCGTAGCCGCCGCGATCACCGCGCCGTCCGTAATACGAACACCGTGATGGACTTCATAACGCTGTTTCAGACCGCGCAGAATACTGATCGTATCTTCAACAGACGGTTCTTCCACCAGCACAGTCTGGAACCGGCGTTCCAGGGCCGGATCCTTTTCGATATATTTCCGGTATTCATCCAGCGTTGTCGCGCCGATCAGATGCAGCTCACCGCGGGCCAGCATCGGTTTGATCATGTTGCCGGCATCCATGGAGCCTTCCGCGGCTCCTGCACCGACGATCGTATGCATCTCATCAATGAAGAGGATGATCTCACCGTCGGATTCGGTGATCTCCTTCAGCACAGCCTTCAGACGTTCCTCAAATTCACCGCGGTATTTCGCCCCTGCCACCAGCGCGGACATATCCAACTGGACAAGGCGCTTGTTTTTCAGCCCTTCCGGGACATCACCCTTGACGATTCGCTGGGCCAGCCCTTCAACGACTGCGGTTTTACCGACACCCGGCTCACCGATCAGCGCAGGATTGTTCTTGGTCCGGCGGGAAAGGATCTGGACCGTGCGGCGGATCTCATCATCACGCCCGATCACCGGATCCAGCTTGCCCTGACGGGCGACCGCTGTCAGGTCGCGCCCGTACTTTTCCAGTGCCTGATAAGTATCTTCCGGGTTCTGCCCGGTCACGCGCTGATTACCGCGGACCGCGGTCAGCGCACGCAGGATGGAATCTTTCGTGATCCCGAACTGCGAAAGCTTCTTTCCCTCAATGCTGTCGCACAGGGCCAGCAGCAGATGTTCCGTTGACACATATTCATCCTGCATCCCTTTGGCGATCGACTCCGCGTTATTGAAAACGTCCGCGGTCGTGCGGGCCAGAGTCAGGGATGTGGAACTGCCGGAAATGCGCGGGCGGGACTCCAGGTCCTTCGTCACCGCATCCAGCAGACCGGCGACGCTGCCCGAGATCCGGGTGACGAGCGCCGGAACGATCCCATCCTGCTGACGCAGGAGCGCCAGGAGCAGATGAGCCGGTTCGACCGACTGATGGCTGAATTCCAGCGCGACCTGCTGGCTCTGGGAGATCGCCTCCTGGGCTTTCTGTGTATATTTATCGAAGTTCATATTTCACCTCCTCCCCCATTCGGGAAGATCATTTTCATTTCATTACAGTTTTATTATGCATCAATACTGATAGGATTTCATATACAAAATATCAGAAAGATATTAACAACACGGCTGCCGGCGGCATGGAGCCATCTCAAAACACACGAAATGCCGGAACACACCTTGCATCGCAGTTCCGGCCGCATATTAGGATGTGCGGCCGGCCGGATTACGGAGCGGTTCCAAAAATCTTCCCAAACACCAATTATCAGGTAAAATTAATCCCGTGAAACAATAACCGAACAATTCGAAGGGAGACCGAAATCCTCATGTCCCAGCCTGATATTAATGACATCATCCTCATCGCCAAACAGGCAGGCCTGATCCTGCGCGAAGGCTACGAAAAGCACCACGACATCAAAACCAAGACCCGGCAAGACGACCTTGTCACCGAAATGGATAAAAAGTCCGAGAACTTCATCATGGACCGGATCAACACCCTGTATCCCGGCCACACCATCGTCACCGAAGAGACCGGCACCCACACCGGCGACAGCGAACATGCCTGGTACATCGATCCCTGCGACGGCACCATGAACTACGCGCACGGGCTGCCGCTTTTTGCCGTTTCCATCGGCTATGCCTTTAAAGGCGAACTCGTCAAAGGTGTCGTCTACGACCCGATGCGGGACGAGTGTTTTTACGCGGAAAAGGGCAAAGGCGCTTTCGTCAACGGCCATCCGATCCATGCTTCCGGGCACACGGAACTGAAGGATTCTCTCTTCGTCACCGGCTTTTCCATCAGCCTGATGGAAAAGAAAGGCATCAACAACTTTCCGGCTTTTGAGCACTTCATGCGCACCACCGCCGGTGTCCGCCGTACCGGTGTCGCCGCGCTGGAGATCGCCTACGTCGCCTGCGGCCGGCTTGACGGCATGTGGTCGCTCAAACTCTGTGCCTGGGATGTAGCAGCCGGCTTCGTAATCGCGAAAGAGGCCGGCGTGAAGATCACCGCCCTCGACGGTGTCTCCGACGCGTTCAAAGAGCCATACTACGACTTCATCATCGCCAACCCCGAACTCCACAGCAAACTGAAAGCCGAACTGGAGCCCTACGGCATCGTACTGTAGTACAAGTACTGTAGTAAAAAAATGGGGCAGGAGAATTTTCCCTGTCCCACTTTCAAATCAATGGAAGGGGTCGCTGGGAGGGCGGCCATTGGCTTTCATGTAACTCAGGATGCTTTTCTCACGGATGCGCAGATTTTCAAGGTCGGTGAGCGGTACACTTGCCTCGCAGAGGCTGTCTTTGATATCATAGCGGAAGCCCTGCGCCTGTGCTGTTTTATACTGGCTGCGGGACGCGCTCAGGTCCAGAGATTTGAAATGACCGGAAACCATCTGCACCGGGTAGCAGTCCCCGCGGTAGTCCGCGGCGAGCTTGTAAACGCAGAAATCATCCAGTTCATCAGGATTCACCGGAGTGATAAAGCCTTCCGCATATTCATAGGGCCGGGTATTTTCATTGATGGGTCTGCAGGAAAGCAGCTCGATCTGCCGCTCCTGTCCAAACTGTGCTGGATAGGTTTTCCCATCGATCCGCGCGAGATAATAGCGGAAACCCAGCAGGCCGATAAAAGCGTTTTTCTCCAGTGCGAGAAGTGTCGGATGATGGTCCCCGTCTTCCAGGATCAGCCGGCCCCAGGTATCAGCAGGCTGAAGAAAATCCCACCATTCGTTTTTACAGCTGGTCAGAATGACCTGATAGAAGGCCGTACCGCTGAATTTTTCCCGTGTTTTTGCCATGAATTCTTCTGTCTCTGCCCGGCGTTTGGGATCCTTAGTTGAACGCGCCTTCAGTACAAAGGTTTGGAGAAACCGAAAACGGAAATCCAGCGGATCCGACGAAGAGATCCCGCCGCTGACCTTTCCTTTTTCGTGATCTTCGATCGTATATTTCCCGCTGCCGGGATCGTAAGTAAAGGTCATCGCCTCACCGGATTCCCGCCGGTCCCGCATATCGGATTTTTCCCAGCGGCTGTATGTTTCATCGTCTACACCCAGTTCCCGGCAATCCGCCAGGATCAGCGCTTTCATTTCCCGCAGTTTTTCTTCCGCAGCAGTATCTGCAGCATCTTCGGATACAGGCTCCGGAACAACTTCTCCGGCAGCATTCCCCGCAGAGGGTTTCGGGGCCTTCTTTTCATGCAGTTCCCATTCGCCATAAGTCGCCGCGTCATCCGCCGAGCCCGGATATTCGGCTGAAGCCAGTCCGTATTCCGCTCCGGTCACCAGGTCTTTGATGCTGTCTTTGCCGGTCATCAGCCCGAACCAGATGCCGTTTTCCGCGGCCAGTTTCCGGTCCGATTCAGAAACACCGTCAAGCACATGCGGATCTTCCGTGAGCACGACCGCCACACCGGCATGGTCCTTCTGCGCCAGTACGCGGATCGCTTCCGAAACATTCTGACCGTTTCTGAGCTTCAGCCACAGTCCGACCCCGGACCGATCGTAAAGCCCGTCTTTCCCCACATCACTCAGACGCTCCTCGAAGGGATTTCCGACAAAATCAAACATTCCCAGACCGCAGTGTTCACGTACCATTCCGCACCAGCGGATCATCTGCGTATTTTCCATCCGCCAGAAGGGGATCTCGGACGCGTATCTGAAGTTTTCCAGGATCCAGGATTGAAGAGAATCCGGAATCAGCCGCGGTTGCATTGCCTCGGGAACGGGATGACTTTCCGTATTCCACAGGGCAGTTCCGTCCGACGGCTCATAATAACCGGTACTTACCAGGGGAACGCCGTTCCGGAATTCACCGGTCAGTTCGGCCAGCACCGGAACATTCGGGTTCTGGTCGACCGCTTTTTCCGGACAGGGATGACGGTACAGGATCACCTTGCCGGGATCCCCGGTCTGCTTTGTTTCCGGAGCGGAAGCGGATTCCTGGGTGTCAGGAGCCGGAGATATCTTTTTGGCGGCAGGTTCCTTACGGTATTTTCTGAAAACAGCAAAGCCGGCGAAGAATACGGCCGCAAAGAGAAGAAACAGCAGAAGGTATGTGGGAAGCAATTCACTGAAAGGCCGGCCTGTCTGCCGCATCACGTATGGCATGGAAACCAGCATGGAGATGATGGGCATTCCGCTGATGACCATAATGAAAACACCGAAATTCCGAAGGGTCTTATTCATAACCGGGGCTCCTGAAAAATAGCAAAGAATATCCGCACAAATCTATTATAACATTTTCCAAAACAGGCGGATTTTTGGATAAGGGTCAGAGACACCTGAATCAGACACTTTTGTGCGGTACATGCTATAATCAAGCTTGAAAATGCTGATTTGAGGGAAACTTTATGATCGAAAAGAACGCAAAAATTTATGTTGCCGGACATAAAGGAATGGTCGGATCGGCCATCGTCCGTGAACTGGAACGGCAGGGATATCACAATATTATCACCCGTACGCACAAAGAGCTCGACCTGCTCCGACAGGATGACGTGGAAAAATTCTTTGCCGAAGAGAAACCGGAAGTCGTGGTCCTGGCTGCCGCAAAAGTCGGCGGGATCGTCGCCAACCAGTCCGCGCTGGCGGATTTCATGTACGACAACATGATGCTGGAAATGAACGTGATCCACAGCGCATGGAAAAACGGCTGCAAAAAACTGCTCTTCCTGGGAAGCTCCTGCATTTACCCCCGCATGGCCCCGCAGCCGATGCCGGAATCCTGCCTGCTGACCGGTGAACTGGAAAAAACCAACGAAGCCTACGCGCTGGCGAAGATCAGCGGGCTGAAATACTGCGAATTTCTCAACAAACAGTACGGCACCGATTTTATCTCCGTCATGCCCACAAACCTCTACGGTCCGAATGACAATTATCATCCGACTCATTCCCACGTGCTTCCCGCCCTGATCCGCCGCTTCCATGAAGCGAAGGTGGAAGGAAAAGAAAGTGTCACCTGTTGGGGCGACGGCTCCCCGCTGCGGGAGTTCCTCTATGTTGATGACCTGGCCAATCTTTGTGTGTTCCTGCTGAATAACTACAGCGGCGATGAGACCGTTAACGCCGGGACCGGGAAGGAACTGACCATCAAAGAACTGACCGAACTGGTCGCAAAGGTCATCGGCTATACCGGCCGGATCGAATGGGACCCTTCCAAACCGAATGGCACCCCGCGCAAACTGCTGGATGTCTCCAAGGCAAAAGCCCTGGGCTGGACCTACAAAACCGAACTGGAAGACGGTATCCGGCTTGCCTACGAGGACTTTCTGAACAATCCGATGCGCGCTGAGCGGTAGTGCTTCTCCAACGATCAGTGAGACAAATGTACCGGGTACATTTGTCTCACCGCGGCACAGCAGGGCTGATCCTGCTGTGCTCCTTTTTTTAAATCAGGGAAGGGACGGAACTGTCTGATAGACCGCGGTATCCCGATCGATCACCAGGGGCGGGATCACCTTTAATTTATCGGTAAGCTTATCTGTTTCAGGATCGAAGCTGTTTTTCAGCGTATTGCTGTTTTTGCTCATATGCCATCTGACACTGTTCAGCAGATACCCCGCATCCCCAAAAGCCTGTTCCTGCATCATATTGCAATAATCGGTAATATACCGTGCAGCCGCTTCATCGCTGAGCGCAGAGGTATTTCTGATCACGCTGTTCATTCCCTGCGCCATCGCCTGTTCAGCTTTTTGCCAGAATGAACGGACAGGCTGACCGTAAATCGGCAGGGCATCTTTTCCGACGCAAAGCGTTGAAAGGTCTTTAAACCTGTAGTACGGATAATTCACCGTATCAAAGATACCGGCTTCTTCAGCGCTCTGGCAGCGGCCGTAGGGTTCACTGATGCTCAGCGCGGCATTGGAAACAGGCACAAACACACCGTAAATCGCAGGACCCGTGCTTTCCCAAACCACCACAGACCGGTTTGCCGGAACATCCGGATATACCTGTGCGATGTGAACACTCATTGCCGCATCCGTTCCGATCACACGCATATCAGTCCTGCCGGTTTCATCCGGGCTGTATTCCGTACCTTCATAACGGTTGCGGATCAGTTCCATGACATCTTCCAATGAGACCCTGCTGTCCGGTTCAAAGCACAGCGGATATTTCGCCGTCAGGTCATAATCACCATAAACAGAAGGAGAAAGGATCCTGTGCCCGATCCATGTCCGCATATGAGAAAGATCTCCCGTTACTTCCGGACCTGAATAAGTGTCAAACAGGTTCAGCTCTCCCGACGGTCCGTATACTGCAAAGCCATTGTCCGCAGCCAGGCTTTCCAGATCCGGCGAGAGTATATATTCTTCGTATTCCGAAACATATTCCAACAGGAATTCATTGCCGAAAGCCATCACTTTATCCTGCGGCAGTTTGACGGCAGCGTACTGGTGCCCGGTGTACATTTCAATATACCAGGCTTCATTCCGGTCCGCGATAAAGGCGATATTGACCTCACTGCTGCCGTATTGATCAAGGGTGGATAATAAAACATCAACAGCCTCTCGGGCTGAAGCACTTTGTCCGGTAACAAGATCGGCTGCCGTGGTTTCCGTCAGGCCATGCTCAATAAGCGGATCCGCCTGCAGTGCCGCTTTATTGGAAGCAGCCGTGACAGCTATGATCATCACGACACCGTACTCATTCGCGCAGACCGCCGCATCTTTTCCCAGTCCGTTCGCTGCGATCGTACTTTCCATCCAAGGTGTGGAAATATAGCGGTACGTTGTTGCAGGGAGTTCCGCAAGCACAGCGGCATCATTGTCCACCGGCATTGTTCTTCCCGGCATATTATCCACCCGTTCCGTAATGGCGACATAATTTGCCCAAACGTCCTGATAATCATTGGATTTGGCAATGATCATTGTTCCGTCCGCGCTTACTTCACTCCCGACATATACGGCGGTACATGCAAATGCATGGACCGGGGTGATCGTACAGATCAGCCCCGCAATGATGCATATTTGAAAAAAAATAAGACAAATACGATTTTTCCCTCATGATCCTCATTCCACTGATCCTTTTCGCATTGATCCGAATTTGAGTATTTGTGTTCTGGAATTTATCCCGGACAAAACGCTCATTTTCTTTATTTTTCCATCCTGAAGCCCATTTCCTTTGCCATTTTCAGCAATTCTCCATTGCCGGCTTTACGCGCTTTCATTCCCATGGAATAGCCATATCCGCCTGTCGTTAAAACACCCTGGGCCGTATACTCGGTTTCCAGGTCTCTCCGCAGTTTTTCGAAATCGTAATTCTATTCGGATCCATTTACGGATGGATCATTTTTCCTGCTTTTTCTGAATAAGCACATACAGCCTCCTTACCGACGCCGGAATCGGCCGGTCCTTTCTGCAATTATACAATGAGTCAGTTGTACCTGGTACAACTGACTCATCTGCTCTAATAAAAAAAGACTTCAGAGGGGCCGGGCCCCGGTGAAGCCTTTTTCTTTTAGACCGGCCGAAAGCGGATGTTTCAGATACGCCTTCCGGCCGGCACTGATTCTCTTATGCGGATCGGTTAGCCGAGCAGGGAGAGAATGAAGTCTTCCATATCCAGGACTTCGACGTAAACGAATTCAGGATCGTTCGGCCAAAGCGGAATTTCGGACAGCGGAGTGGAACCTTCGGCCGGGACGACATCGTTCGGCAGATACCAGCCGCCGAGGGTATTGAACTGTTCGGTCCCGCGGCTCTGGCCGTCATCGCCGCCGAGCAGATAGCGTTCCAGCAGCTTCGCGGCATTCGGATGTTCGCAACTGTCAACAATGTAAAGGAAGTTCGGTTTCGGAACGCCCACCTTCGGGGTCATGTTCAGGGCATGCAGGTGCCAGCCCTTGTTGACGTTGTTGCGGATCTTGGAGGACGGGCCCCAGGCCAGTTTGACCTCAGTCACGCCTTCAGCGCCGACGGATTCGACGGCCTCGTCAGAAGACTGGGTGAAGACAACATCGTTGGAGAGCAGGCGGTACACCAGTTCATAGGCGGCGTTTTCTTTGCCGGCGGGGTTGGTGTAGGTGATCTTTTCGCCGAATTCACGTTCGTAGTCGGCTTCGATCTCATCCGCGAATTCAACAAATGCGGCGAACTGGGCGATGTAGTCGTGGTTGGTCAGCAGGTTGTTGATGATGAGCTTGCCCTTCCATTCTTCTTTGGTCAGGTCCCACCAGGAATCCACGTCCGGGCCTTCCGGCAGCAGTTCGTCATTGTAGAACCACTGGGTCAGTTCCCAGTAGAGCGGGAAGCCGGCATCCAGGGAATAGGTGTCGGTGTCGATCTTCGCAACGATGTCATCCGGATAGTACGGATACATGATGCCTGCGAGAACGTATTCATTGTAGACCATACCGTCGAGGTCGGAGACATGGACCAGGTCGGCGCCCTTCAGGCCGCTCTTGTATTCGGTCATGACCTTTTCCTTGACGACGTCGGTCTTCATGTTGACGACTTCGGCTTCGATGCCGGGGAAGTCTTCCATGAACGCGGCCAGGGCTTTATCCATGCGGCTGGAGATGGAGTAGACAACGACTTTGCCTTCCTGTTTCGCCAGTTCGTACAGTTCTTCGGTGGTCTGTGAACCATCATCGATATTGGCGGCTTTCCAGGCCTCATCCGCGTAGACGTTCATCGAAGCGATCAGGCTGATAATAACTGCCAAAACAACAAGGACGACTAATTTGGTTTTCTTCATTTTTCCTCCAAATTTTTTTTACACGTTCAAATGAACGTTAACTCACTCTTCTGCGGAAATCACGCAGCCGGCTGATTTCCGTTTGTTTACTGATTCAGATCCTCTTCCATCTCGATCGCATACTTGATCAGACGGCCTGTTTCCTTATTGTAAACCGTCATCAGATGGGTATGGATGGTAAGTGAGACGGGCTGATCATCATGGTAGCGCTTCAGACCGATCTCCTTGACCAGCAGGACCGTATCGTTAACTTTCACCTGCACCAGAGTCTCGGAACCGGACGGCTGTACACTGTAAACATGGCCGGCCGCGTGTCCGCTGTTATCGATATGCATCATGATCTGTTCCGGACGGATACCCAGCACCACGCCGAATTTTCCGGACGGCATCGGTTCATCGGTGAAATATTTCGAATTGAAATCGAATTTTCCGACCGGGGACTCCACAAACAGTCTGCCGTCCCTCACCTCTGCCGTGGCTTCCACGAAGTTCGTCTTCGGGTTGCCGATAAAATCCGCGACCTTCAGGCTGACCGGGTTGGTGTAAATATGGATCGGAGTGTCGACCTGTTCGAGGATGCCGTTGAAGAAAATGGCGATGCGGGTACTCATCGTCAGGGCTTCGGTCTGGTCATGCGTCACATAAACGACGGTCGTGCCCAGATCCTTGTGCAGGCGCTTGATCTCGGTGCGCATGTCCATACGCAGCTTCGCGTCCAGGTTGGAAAGCGGCTCGTCGAGCAGCAGGAGCTTCGGTTCGGAAACGATCGCACGGGCAATGGCGACACGCTGCTGCTGTCCGCCGGAAAGTTCGGAAGGATAACGCTGGATGAATTCACCGATCTGCATGCGGTCCAGCGCGTTCTGGACGCGTTTTTTGATCTCATCCTTCGGCATTTTCTTCAGGGAAAGCCCGAAGGCGACATTCTCGAAGACCGTCATGTGCGGCCACAGGGCGTAAGATTGGAAGACCAGG
>CADBKS010000103.1 GCA_902795255.1 uncultured Chloroflexota bacterium | reverse complement strand
TCGCCGCGAAGACCCTCGTCCGAAATCGCCGTATTGCAGCGGACCTGCCGCAGGATCACTTCCCGCAAGCCTGTCTCATCCAAATCCACATTTTCGACATAATCAATGATCTTCCGGATGGAAAGCTCCCCGTATAACGCGTCCTCCGCGTCACTTGAGGGTTTCACGGAGACGGAAATCCCTTCGCAGAAGCTGCTGAAGGGTATCGGTTCGCCGTCCCGCTCTACCCGGCAGATATTGGTATGGGTGTATTTCAGTTCTGCCTCAGCCGTATGTCCGCCGGCCTCACCCTGAACGATCACCTGCAGGTTGTCATCCTCGTGCTCCAGAAGGGATGTCTCGCAGATGTCCTTTTCGAGCAGTTCTTTTGTATGCGCGATCTGATCTTCCGTAACGGAAGTCAGAAGTTCCAGACGCTTTGCCGCGTCTCCGCCCACCGCGCCGAGGATCGCCGAGGCAGCGATCCCTTTCAGACCGCCGCTGTTCGGGACAGTCGCCCCTTTGGCATTCTTGATCAGGTTCCCGGAACAGATCACCCGGATCTTTTCCGGCTCGCAGCCGAGCGCGTCACGCATGACCGCGCTGCAGTAGGCGATGCAGATCGGCTCCGTACAGCCGAGTGCCGTCAGCAGTTCGTTTTTCAGAATTTTTGTATAGTCCGCCCAGTAAGCTTCCATAAATCAATCACGTCCTGTTTCTGTAATGATCATTGCCGTCCGTTGTTACCCCCATTATACATAGGAAACAACAGACCGGCAAAGCGTTTTTGGCATCTACCATTTAAAGATACTAAATTCATGCCGGACGGCGTCCTGACGATCGTCACTTTTTTTGATGACGAACTTCATGACAGGCAAAATTACGCCTGAAAAAGGGTGATTTTTCTCCTCTACGCGCATTTAAAAAAGGGGCGTCGGGATAGCACATTTTTCGAAAAATAGTATAATCATATCCGCAATTAAACCCATGATTTCCGCATGGGAAAGAGATTTTTCAGGAGATAGAAAAATGAAAAAATCAATGCTTTTTGTTTTGGCTATGGTTTTCGTACTGGCCTGCGTAATGCCGGCTGCTGCTGAAACCTACAAAGTCGGTGTCGCGATCTATCAGTTCGACGACAACTTCATGACCCTGTACCGCAATGAACTGCAGGACTACATGAAATCCCTCGAAACCGATGACGTCAAATATGACATCACCATCGTCGACGGTAAGAACGACATGGCTGAACAGTCCAACCAGATCGACAACTTCATCACCCAGGGTATGGATGTCATCATTCTGAACCTCGTCCAGACCTCCTCCGCCGATGCCATCATCGACAAGATCGTTGCCAACGAGATCCCGGTGATCCTCATCAACCGCGAACCGCTGGGTACCGAAGGCGATGAATCCTACGCCGGTATCCTTGACAACGCCGGTGTCTGCTACGTCGGTGCCGATGCCCGCCAGTCCGGTACTTTCCAGGGCCAGATCGTTGCTGACCTCGAAAACCACGGCGACATCAACGGCGACGGCAAGATCAGCTACATCATGATCGAAGGCGATCCGGAAAATGTTGACGCTCAGTACCGCACTGAATTCTCCGTCAAGGCTCTGACTGACGCCGGTTACGAAGTTGAATGCCTCGATGACCAGGTCGGTAACTGGGCTCAGGCGAAGGGGCAGGAACTCTGCGCGAACGCTCTGTCCAAGTACGGCGATGCTGTCGAAGTTGTCTTCTGCAACAACGACGCCATGGCCCTCGGCGCTGCCGCTGCCATCCAGGCTGCCGGCCGCAAAGTCGGTGAAGACATCTACCTGCTGGGTGTCGACGCCCTTGCCGAATGTGTTGAAATGGTTGCCAACGGCGAAATGACCGGTACCGTCCTGAACGACCATGTCGGTCAGTCCCACCAGGCTGTTGACGCTGCGATCGCTGCCCTGAACGGCGAAGAACTGCAGAACTACTACTGGGTCGACTATGTGAAGGTCACCGCTGAAAACGCTGCTGACTTCCAGTAAACCGATCTTTTGATGTGACGCGGGCGGGCCTCCGGGCCTGCCCGCTTTTCAAAATTTCAAAGTCTTCCGGCACAGTTCATATCATGAAATATGGCAAAAGACCTTGAAAATTTCTTTTTTTCAGGAAAGGAGACAAGCAATATGTCAGAATATCTCCTTGAGATGCGTGACGTATGCAAATCTTTCCCGGGTGTCAAAGCGCTGGACCATGTTCAGCTGAAACTCCGTCCCGGGAAAGTCCACGCTTTGATGGGCGAAAACGGCGCAGGCAAGTCCACCCTGATGAAATGCATGTTCGGCATTTACAAGATGGATGAGGGCCAGATCCTGATCGACGGTCAGCCGACCCAGATCAAAGACCCGATGGATGCGCTGCACCAGGGGATCGCGATGGTCCATCAGGAACTTCAGCCGATCCCGGCACGGACGATCGGTGAAAACATCTTCCTCGGACGCTACCCGATCAAGAAGTACCTGGGGTTCATCCCCGGCGTCGATCATAAAAAAATGTACGAGGATACCGCCAATCTTCTCAAAAAGGTCCGGATGAATTTCGACCCGAAGGAAAAGGTCGGCAACCTGAGCGTTTCCCAGATGCAGTCCGTTGAGATCGCCAAAGCGGTCTCGGCAAACTGCCGGGTGCTGATCCTCGACGAACCGACTTCCTCCCTGACCGAAAACGAAGTGGAAGCCCTGTTCCGCATCGTGGATGACCTGACCGCTGAAGGCGTGGCGGTCGTCTACATCTCCCACAAGATGGATGAGATCCTGCGCATCGCCGACGAAGTCACCATCATGCGCGACGGCCAGTACATCGGGACCTGGCCGGCGAATGAACTGACGACCGACTCCATCATCACGAAGATGGTCGGCCGCGAACTGACCAATCTCTATCCGGAAAAACACAATGTTCCCGGAGAAGTCGTTTTTGAAGTCGAGAACTTTACCTCCATCAACCCCCGCAGCTTCCGCAACGTCAGCTTCCAGCTGCGCAAGGGCGAGATCCTGGGTGTCGGCGGTCTGGTCGGTGCCCAGCGTACGGAACTGATGGAAGGCCTGTTCGGGACCCGTTCCCACACGACCGGGACCATCAAATATAAAGGCAAAGAGCTGAAGATCGACCGGCCGAAGGACGCGATCGACCAGGGCATCGCGATGCTCACGGAAGACCGCCGCGGATCCGGGATCATGGGCGTACTGAGCGTTTCCGACAACGTGGCGATCGCCTCCCTGAGCCACTACCTTTCTGTCGGTGATGCCATCGACGGGAAAAAGGTCCAGGCCGTTGTCGATGAAATGGTCCGGAAAATGGAGATCAAGACCCCCAGCGGCAAGACGCAGATCCAGTCGCTGTCCGGCGGCAACCAGCAGAAAGTGCTGGTCGGGCGCTGGCTGGCCAACAACCCGGATGTGCTGATCCTTGATGAACCGACCCGCGGTATCGATGTCGGCGCGAAATATGAGATCTACTGCATTATCGAAGAACTGGCCCGTGAAGGCAAGAGCATCATCATGATCTCTTCCGAAATGGGCGAACTGATCGGCATGTCCGACCGCATCATGGTGATGTGCGACGGACGCGTTACCGGTTTTGTAGAAGGCTCTGAAGCCACACAGGAAAATATCATGGCACTTGCCACGCAGTTTGAATAGGAAGGTCCTGAACATGGAAAAGAAAAACACGAATCCCATTGCAAGTATCATCGGATACTTCAAATCCAACCCGATCGTTTTGCTCCTGCTGATCGCCTCGATCATTGTCAGCTTCACCACTGATAATTTCTTCTCCTGGGGCAACTTCGGGAACCTGGTCTCCAATACCGCAGTCCGCTTCCTGATCGCCCTCGGCGTTTCCGGATGTCTGATCACCAAAGGGACGGACCTTTCCGCCGGACGTCAGGTCGGTTTCGCGGCCTGTCTGGCAGGGATCCTCTGCCAGCGCGGTGATTATGCCAACCGTGTCTTCAAAGCCATCCCGGAAATGAACATCGGGCTGGTCCTTATCATCGTCATCATTGCCGGTGCCCTCTGGGGCCTCATCAACGGCGCCATCATCACCCGGCTGCACGTCCCGCCGTTCATCGCCACCCTGGGTACCCAGACGATCATCTACGGTCTCTGCCTGGTCCTCACGGATGCCCAGCCGATCGGCGGTTTCCAGAAAATCTACACCAGCCTGATCACCGGCCGCATCGGCTCGGTACGGAGCTTCAACATCCCGTATCTGATGATCGTCGCGGTCATTTTCGGGCTGCTCTTCTGGTTCATGTACAACCACACCACCCACGGCAAATATATGTACGCCATCGGCGGCAATGAAGTCGCGGCCGAAGTTTCCGGTGTCAACACCACCCACTCCCTGACCAGCATCTACACCATCGCCGGCATCATGTACGCGCTGGCCGGTTATCTGCTCGCAGCGAAATCCGGCGGTGCCAGCGCCTCCATGGGTATGGGGTATGAACTGGAAGCCATCGCCGGCTGTACCATCGGCGGCGTCTCCACCACCGGCGGTATCGGTACCGTTTCCGGCATCCTGGTCGGCGTTCTGGTGTTCGAACTGCTGAAGATCATCCTGCAGTTCCTGGGCGTCAACCCGTATTACAACTATGTGGTCCAGGGCTTCGTCATCGTCGTAGCCGTCGCCCTCGACATCCGCAAATACATCAAGAAGAAGTAATCAGAATACACTTTTCCGCAAAAGAGCTGCCGCCGGTGTGCGGCAGCTCTTTTAATTCATCTCCCGGGCCGTCCACCGGACGGATGAGCGTATTTAAAGCCTGCCATCCGGGTACCGGCGCATCCGGTTTTGAAAATCCGGTAATTTTCCGTCATTCAATTGCAAAAAAACGAAATATTGGTGTATAATACTGAATCGTTACGGAGAGATAGCGTAGCCTGGTCTAACGCGCGCGCCTGGAGAGCGCGTATACCGAAAGGTATCGAGGGTTCGAATCCCTCTCTCTCCGCCAGAGAAAAAGCACGTTCAAACGTGCTTTTTTTATTTTCCTCAGCGCTTTTTTATGCAGAGGGCAAGCAAAAGTGAGTACCCTGCTCCGTATGGTGTGGGCTGCGCACACGCCTTTCATGATGCGGAGCAGGAGCTGCTTCGCAAAGCCTGAACAGGCATCGGTCCCACTTCTGGCCACTGGCCTCCGGCAACCGGCAGTTAGCTAATGACCAATAACTAACGACTAATGACTAATAACTCAAAGAAGACTTTTCAGCTCCGAAAGCTGACGGATCTCAAGATCCGGTTTTGCCTCACCGGTCAGCGGCTTCCCGTGCGGGTTGAACCAGCAGGAGGTGATCCCGGCCCGGTTGGCCCCGAGAATGTCCGCCGTCAGGGAATCCCCGATCAGCAGGAGCTCCGAAAGCCGGTACGGCCCGATATGAGCAAGGCAGTAATCGAAATAAGCCTTCTGCGGCTTCTGCGCGCCGATCACTTCCGAGATAAAAACATCCTTCACATAGCGGTCCAGGCCCGTGGCAGCCAGGCGCGCCCGCTGGGTCCGCCCGACGCCGTTTGTCACGATGTACATCTCATATTTGGGCTGCAGATATTTCAGGATATCCTCCGCGCCATCCATCCAGACCGGATCCTTCTCCAGCTGATCCCGGAAGTCATGCTCAAAAGCGGCGCCTTCTTCATCGATCCCGAGTTCGGCAAAAAGCATCGTGAAGCGTTCCGTCAGGACCCGGTCCCGCGGCATCTCGCCGCGCTCATGCTTTTCCCAGAGTCCGTTATTGATCACCGTATACCGTTCGAACACACGGTCGGAATAAACATAATGCCGCCGGTCAAAAAGGGTCTCCAGCGCCTTTTCCGCTGAAGCGTCAAAATTCAGGAGCGTGCCGTCAACATCCAGCAGCAGTTTTGAAAAAGACATAAACACCTCCGGGGATTCAAAGGGGAAATCAGGCCGGTCATTTCCGGCGGAAGAGGGAGATAAAGATCCCGGGAATACAGATCCCGACCAGAATCCAGCCGACCGTCGTTTTCAGCCCGGCCGCGCGGTCCAGCAAACCGGCAAAGTCCGGCGCGGGAAGGCGGTCAATGACCGGCGTCCGCACAGCCGTTCCGGCGTTTCCGCCCGGAGCCGGTGTAAAGGTCGGCCGCGGCGTATTTGTGGGAGGCAGCGGGGTTTTTGTCGGCGTCGGTGTCGGCGTCAGCGTATAAGTCGGCTGAATCACCAGCACCTGCCCTTCCATGATCACGACCGGCGTCGTGTCACTGAGTTTGATGTTATTCCGGACCGAAAGGGTATACCAGTCCAGGCCGTAGGCATAGGCGATCTCGGAGAAGGTCTCGCCCTCCTGCACGACATGGTAGACCCCGCCGTCCGGATTGGGCGTTGAAGTCATCAGTTCCTGCGGCGTAGGGGTCGCCGAAGCGGTCGGTTTTGGCGTGCGGTAATCATAGGTCGGACGGGTCAGGGAATAATCATCGGTGCCGTCATCCAGCCCGGCCAGCAGCAGCACATAATACCGGTGCTTATCCGGCGCGTCCGCGTACCCGATCCCAGCCTGGCGTACGGCAGCATTGAAGATCACCTGAACGGAGGCCTGCGTTTTCCGCCAGACCTGTTCGATCAGGTAATCCGCGTCCGTATCCACCCATACCTGCGCGTTGGTCTCGACCGCGGTAAAGGACTTATCCCCGCCGTAACCGGCATCCGCTGCCCGTTCATGGGCGGATTCCCCGGCCGGGCCGCTGTTTTCGAGCTTTCCGATCCCGGCAAGATATTCCGCCTGCTGACGAGCTGCCGCGTTCAAGTGTTCATCGAACTGCAGTTCGCCCACACCGTAATGACTGCGCAGTGCGTTCAGCCCGGCCAGGATCGCTTCGGCCGCCGGATCGGAAGCAGCGGAATCAGCCCCGCAAACCGTAAAAACCGCCGGGAAGGCGGTGAACATCAGGAGTAAGAGCAGGAAAACAGGCCGTCTCAAACGCATCCGTGGTTTACCCGTACCTACCGGTCATTTTTTCTGATAAAGCCGAAAAAGAGCGTCGCGAGGAGCCCCAGAGAACATCCGATGACCAGGACGAGCCCGAGCTTCTTGGCCCCCGGCGTATCAAAATAGCGGATATGCGGGATCAGCGGCTCCGGGGTCGGGGTCATGGTGGCTGTCGGCGTCAGTGTCGGCAGCGGGATCGGCGTATTGGTCGCAGTGGAAGTCGGTTTCGGGGTATTCGTGGGCGGCAGCGGCGTGATCGTCGGGGTGGCGGTATCCTCCACCGGAAGCCCGCCGTACACGATCAGGAGCCGCTGGCCGATATAAATATTCGTGTCATCCTCCGCCATGCCGTTCAGTGCCTGGATCTCCGCGACCGTCCGGCCATAGCTGTCCGCGATCACACCGAGCGTTTCATTGGTCCGGACCGTATGGTAAATGGAGCCGTCCGGCATCGGCGTGCAGGTGACGATCTGGTCCGCCTGAAGCAGCGCGGAATCCGGATCGATCGGCCGCTGGTTCTCCGCGACCGGGTCCAGATTGGCCAGACCGGTCTCTCCGCCGGTACTGTTGACCATCAGGGTGTAATAGCTGTTGCCTTCCGAAACTGCCAGACCGGCCCCGACCGTACCGTTTTCAAGACCGATCATCGTGAACCGGTGCAGTTCATCCGTCCACATGCTGTTGACGCAGTAGGAGGCGTTCACACCGATCCCGCCGCAGACATTTTCCGTCCGTGCGGGAGTGCCGGATCCGTCCGCCCGGACATGGGTCGTCTGATGGATCGAAGCCTGGTACTCGCTCTGCGCCTGGGCCAGCGCCATCAGGCCGGCGTCCGCAGCATAAGGTTCCAGACCGTAAGATGAACGCAGCGCGTTGACCTCACTGATCAGCGCGTCGGCACTCTGTCCGAAAGCAGAGAGGGGAACGAAAAGGATCAAAAAGACCAGCAGTAAATATTCAATATGCTTCATGATAAAAATTATAAATCAAAAAGAATGATTCATGCGTCCGGATCCGCCGATTCAGTAATAGCCGGCCGGCAGAATATTTCGGCAAAAGGCACCGGATAATCATTCCGGTGCCTTTGCATAAATCCGCTGAATTACAGGTTCGGTGTTTACGGTTCCGTGGTGTAGGTAAAGGAATCGCAGGTCGTGCCGCCGGTCGAATAGGCACAGAGCCGGATCTCGTGATCGCCGACCGCACCGACTTCCCCGCAGAGCTGCTGCATCACCCGCTCATCCCCGCCGTAATAGACGGCGGTCCCGTCCACGAAGAGCTCCGCTGTCGAAAAGCTCCCGAGCCCCCAGTAAACATTCACGCACTCGCCCTTCTTCTGGGCGTAAAAGTTCGGGTAAAACCAGAAGATCTGGGCCTTCACGGCCTGCTGGACGGGGCCTGGATCCGCTGTCGGATAATAATAGGCATACGGCGGCACCGTCGGCGCGGAATACGAAGGCCCCGGGACCGTGATCTTCAGCCAGATCGCCGGGCCGACAGCGTAATTGCTTCCGGTCTTCAGCTGCCAGTTTCCCTGATAATTTCCGGGAGTCGCCGGAGCGTACATATCCACACTCAGGTCAACGGTCTCGCCGGGAGCGACATTCTTCGGCAGGCGGATGTTCTGCCCGCCCATCTGATCCCCGGAAGCAAAGACAAAGGAAAAATCGGTCGTCCAGCCGCAGCTGCCGGTGTTTTTGATGCGCCAGGTTTTGGTAAAGAACTGCCCGGCAGAAAGACGGGTGCCGTCCGGGATCGTCAGATCCGCGACGTAAGCCATGGCATAGCTGGTGCACTTATCCGGGGCAGACGTCGGAGTCACCGTCGGGACTGCCGTCGGTACCGAAGTCGGAGCGGCAGTGGGCGGCAGCGCTGTCGGCAGCTGCTCCGGCACACCGGCCGTGGGCCACTGCAGCAGCATTTCATCCTCCTCCTGTTTAGCCGTGAAGAAACTGTCCGCGATCTTCTGAGCCGTCCCATCCCGCAGCATAGCGATCAGATGTTTGTTCAGCTCGGCCCTGAGATCCGATCCCTTGCGGACCGCGAATGCGTAATTGTCTTCAGCCGAACCGTACTGCCGGCTGCGCAGGTCCGGATCCGACTGATAGCGGGCCATATAAATATTCGCGTCCATCATGACCAGATCGATCCGCCCGCGGGTCAGTGCCTTTACCGCGTCAGTGATGTCGTTATAGGTATAAATATCCCTGGCCGGCACATCTCCCTTTTCGCTGAGCTCCTCCCGCAGCCATTCCTCAAAACAGCTGCCTTTCCGCACCCCGATCTTCAGTCCGGAAAAGGACGCCGCGGAGAGCGGTTCGGTCAGTCCCAGACCGCTCCGGGAAACGAACACCGCTCCGGTGGTGTAATAGACCGAGGTAAAATCGAGGCTTTTTTCCCTTTCGGCAGTTCTGGAGAAGGCACCGCCGGCCGCGTCGATCTGCCCGACGGCCAGCGCGTCCGGAAGACTTTCAGCAGACATTTCATAGACCTCCGCCCGGACGCCCATCTTTTCCGCGATGGCTTCGATCAGGCGGATATCGATCCCGGTCAGTTCCTCATCCTCACCGTAAAAGGCAAACGGCGCACCGTTCGCCGAAACGCCGAAGCGCAGCACACCCGCATCGATCACATCCGTCAGATCCCCGGCACAAACAGCCTGAACCGCGGCCAGAATGAACAACAGCACGATAAAGACCTTTTTCATATACACCTCACTTTACTGATCCGGACCGATCCGTTATGAAGACGTTTGATACCGCTGCCGGGTTCCTTCCGAAAGCAGGTCCGAAACGGCTTCACTCCGTAAACACATACGACTCACCGTTTGAAAAAACACAGCGGGTGCCGAAATCCCCGTTCGTTCCCGAGCGGACCAGATATCCGGCATTGCCGTCCAGCATCCAGGATGCGTCTGTGACCGTGCCCAGGATGCTGTCATTCCAGAGGATGGTGATCTTCTGCGCATCTGCGGCCACGCCCAGCTTTCCGTGTCCTTCAATGCTCCAGTTCCCGTATTTCAGCGTAATGAGCGGGACACGCGTCCCGTTCCGGAAGCCGTTCACATACACAGCGCCGTCCATCGCGGCGTAGATCTCAATATAGGAATCCGCGTTCAGCTCACGGATGTAAAACCCGCATCCGGAGACTGCATAATCCGGGCGTTCATAACCGGAGGACCAGGCGATATCCGTCTGCAGCAGCAGGTCCCTCCCGCT
>CADBKS010000102.1:1472-13382 GCA_902795255.1 uncultured Chloroflexota bacterium | reverse complement strand
GGACCGATCCGCGATGTGAAGTGCCCGCTCACGGACGCGCAGAAGGCATTCATGGACGAGGTCGGAAGCCCGCTTCCGACGATCATTTCCGCGGTTGAGGCCGTCAAGACGACTGATTTCCGCCTGAAATATGATCCGACACTCGTCCGCGGCATGAGCTATTACACGGGACCGATCTTCGAGATCTCCATGGATGAGTACGGCGGATCCGTCGGCGGAGGCGGCCGCTACGATGAGATGATCGGCAAGTTCACGGGTCAGAAGACGCCGGCCGTCGGCTTCTCGATCGGCTTCGAGCGCATCATTATGCTGCTTCTTGAGCGGAAGTTCAAGGTTCCGGGAGCAAGTGAGAAGACGGCGTTCCTCGTCGAGAAGAAGATGCCGTCCGAGAAGCTCGCCCCGATCTTTGAGGAGGCGATGAAGCTTCGCGCGGAGGGCAAGACAGTCGATATCTCACTCATGAAGAAAAATAAAAAGTTCCAGAAGGAGCAGCTGGAGGAGAACGGGTACACAGATATCCGTGAATTTTTCAACCGCTGATAATACTTAGGAGAAGAGGAAGAAGTAATGGCAGAATCCATGAAAGGTCTGAAGCGCACCGCACGGTGCGCCGAGATCACGGAAGAATATATCGGAAAGACGGTGACCCTGATGGGATGGGTCGCGAAATGCAGAAACAAGGGCGGTATCGTCTTCGTTGATCTCCGGGACAGATCAGGCATTATTCAGATCGTGACAGAATCAGAGGGAGCGGACAAGAGATGGGGGTCCTTAAAGCCTGAGTCCGCGATCGCAGTCGTCGGAACGGTCCGGAGGCGCAGCGCGGTCAATCCGCACATGAAGACAGGAACGATCGAGGTTTCTCCGACGGAGCTCCGCGTTCTCTCCGAGGCACAGACGCCGCCGTTCCTCATTCAGAACGGCATTGACACAAGAGAGGACTTAAGACTCCGCTATCGGTATCTTGATCTTCGCCGTCCGGAGCTGCAGCACAAGATCATGTTCCGCGCGGCCGTCGTCGAGATGATCCGTCGGTTCCTCTCGGGGGAGGGATTCCTCGACATCGAGACGCCGACGCTGATCAAGTCGACTCCCGAGGGCGCGAGAGATTATCTGGTCCCGAGCCGCGTGCATCCGGGCGAGTTCTACGCGCTTCCGCAGAGCCCGCAGCTCTTAAAGCAGCTTCTTATGTGCTCCGGCATGGACCGGTACTATCAGATCGCGAGATGCTACCGCGATGAGGACCTGCGCGCTGACCGTCAGCCGGAATTCACACAGGTCGACATGGAGCTTTCATTTGTCGATCAGGACGATGTGATCGACATCAATACGCGCCTGCTCACATACCTCACGGGAAAAATGCCGGCAAAGATGCGCGAGCTTGAATTCCCGGAGGACCTGATCAAGGGAATCGAGAAGGCCCACGAGGAGCTTGAGGCGCACGGCATCGGCCGGATTACATGGCAGGACGCGATGGACTTCTACGGCTCTGACAAGCCGGACCTCCGCTTCGGCATGAAGATCATCGATGTCTCTGATACGGTCAGGGGCTGCGGCTTCGGCGTGTTCACGAACGCACTGGAAAATGGCGGCGTCGTCCGCGGTCTCAACGTCAAGGGCAGCGGCGATATGGGCAGAAAGCAGATCGACAAGCTCACGGAGATCGCGAAGACGTACGGCGCAAGGGGCCTCGCCTATGTGCAGCTGAAATCAGACGGGACAGTCAAGTCCTCCTTCGCAAAGTTCATGACGGAGGATGAGATGAGCGCGCTGATCCGTGCCATGGGAGGAGAGAAGGGTGACCTTCTTCTCTTTGCCGCAGATAAATTCAAGGTCGTCTGCGCTTCTCTCGGCGCCCTGAGACTTCATCTGGGCGAGGAGCTCGGCCTTATTGACCACAATGAGTTCCGCTTTGTGTGGGTCGTTGACTTCCCGCTTCTTGAGTGGTCTGACGAGGAGGGAAGATTCCTTGCGATGCATCATCCGTTCACGATGCCGAATGAGGATGACTGGAAGAATATCGACAGCGATCCGGGCTCTGTCCGCGCGCAGGCGTACGACATCGTGCTGAACGGTGTTGAGATGGGCGGCGGCTCGATCCGTATCCATATGGACGATGTTCAGGAGAAGATGCTTGAGGTCCTCGGCTTTACGCCGGAGCGGGCCCAGGAGCAGTTCGGGTTCCTTCTGACCGCATTCAAGTACGGAGTACCGCCTCACGCCGGTCTCGCGTACGGTCTTGACCGTATGATCATGCTCTTCTCGGGCTCTGATTCGATCCGTGACGTCATCGCATTCCCGAAGGTAAAGGATGCGTCAGACCTCATGATGGACGCGCCGTCGGCGGTCGATCCGAAGCAGCTTGAGGAGCTGTCCCTGAAGACAGACGTCAGAGAAGACGCGGACCCGAAAGGAAGCGATTCATAAGTGATCAGAGAAGCAATCCGAACTCTTGCGGAGAGGCGGGATATCGGACATGACATGGCGAAGGCTGTCATGAATGAGATCATGGACAACACGGTGAGTGAGGTCGAAAAGGCGGCCTACCTCACGGCACTTGCGATCAAGGGAGAGACGGTCGGAGAAATCACGGGGTCCGCGGAGGCGATGCGGGACCACTGCGTGAAGTTCCTGAATGACGAGGATGTCCTCGAGATTATCGGAACCGGCGGTGACAAGTCAAATTCCTTCAATATTTCCTCGACGGCGGCCCTTGTGATCGCGGCGGCCGGCGTGCCGGTCGCAAAGCACGGAAGCCGTGCCTCGCATTCAAAGGCCGGGGCGGCCGATATGTATGAGGCTCTCGGCGTAAACATACGCCTTGACCCGGACCGGGCGTCGCAGGTTCTGAAGGAGATCGGCATGATCTTTCTGTTCGCGCAGAACTACCACATCGCGATGAAGTATGTGGGACCGGTCCGTAAGGAGCTCGGCATCCGCACGGTCTTTGATTTTCTGGGACCGCTCGCAAACCCCGCCGGCGCGACGATGGAGCTGATGGGTGTCTACGACGAATCCCTGTGCAGGCCGCTCGGACAGGTCCTGAGCAATCTCGGCGTAAAGCGGGCCCTTGTCGTCTACGGACAGGACTCGATGGATGAGATCTCGATGAGCGCGCCGACGACGGTGTGCGAGGTCAGGGACGGCTGGATCAAGAACTATACGATAAAGCCCGAGGACTTCGGCCTTGTGCGCTGCCGGAAGGAGGACCTGACCGGCGGGACGGCAAAGGAAAATGCGGAGATCTGCCGGCGGATTCTCTCCGGCAGGGACCGCGGCCCGAAGAGAGACGCGGTCCTCATCAATGCGGGAGCCGCGCTCTACATGGCCGGAAAGGAAAATTCCATCAAGGAGGGCGTGGAGCTCGCCGCGCATACCATCGACTGCGGCGCCGCGTTCGAGAAGATGGATCAGTTCATTTCCGCGACAAACCAGTGAGGAATGATATGACAATTCTGGATGAAATAGCAGAGAAGACGAGAGAGCGGGTCGCGGAGGCAAAGCGGACCTGCCCGGACCCGTCGCAGGCGGCCGGAGGCGTTCCGGTCCTCCGGCGGCGGGACATTCCGGGCGGCGTGTCCACGATGGAGCCGTTCGCGTTCGAGAAAGCCCTGAGGGCGCCGGGCCTCTCATTTATCTGCGAGGTAAAGAAGGCCAGTCCCTCAAAGGGACTGATTGCTCCGTATTTCCCGTATACGGAGATCGCGCAGGACTACGACAACGCGGGCGCGTCCTGCATTTCCTGTCTGACTGAGCCGTACTGGTTCAAGGGCAGCAACAGGTACCTGACGGAGATCAGGCGCGTGACGGACATTCCGATCCTGCGCAAGGATTTTACGGTCGATGAGTACATGATCCGGGAGGCGAAGGCGATCGGCGCCGACGCGGTCCTCCTCATCTGCTCGATTCTTGATCCCGTGCAGCTCCGGGACTTCCGGCAGCTGGCCGACAGCCTCGGGCTCTCGGCGATCTTCGAGGCGCATAATGCGGAGGAAATCCGTATGGCCGCTGACGCGGGCGCGCGGATCATCGGGGTCAACAACCGGAACCTGAAGGACTTTACGGTCGATACCAGGCACGCGGGGGAGCTTAGGAACCTCGTTCCGGAGGGAACGATCTTCATTTCCGAGAGCGGCGTCAAGGGCCGAGACGACATAAGGAGTGCCGAGGCGATGCGCGCGGACGCAGTTCTCGTCGGAGAGACGCTGATGCGGGCGCGAAACAAGGGACGGCGCCTGATGGAGCTTTCAGGGAGACCTGTGAAGGTCAAAATCTGCGGGCTCATGAGTGACAATGACATAAAGCTTGTAAATGAACTGAAGCCGGATTATGCCGGTTTTGTTTTCGCCAATACACGTCATCGCATTACCGCGGAAAAGGCGGCTGCGCTGAAGGCAAAGCTCGACCCGGGCATCAAGGCGGTGGGCGTCTTTGTCGATGAGGATGAGAACGTTGTCATCGACCTTCTGCGGCGCGGCATCATTGATCTGGCGCAGCTCCACGGCCATGAGACGGACGATGTAGCCGGCCGGATCCGCAGCGCAACAGGAAAGCGCGTCATCAAGGCAGTGGTCATGAAGGACGCTTCCTCCGCAGAGGTACGCTTTCCGTCGGCAGATTTCATGCTCTTTGACGCGGGACGCGGGAGCGGGCGCACGTTCAACTGGAATTACCTGAACGACCGCCTGCCGGAGCGCCCGTTCTTCCTTGCGGGGGGCCTCAGCCCGGACAATGTCGCCGACGCTGTCCGCAAGGTTCGTCCGTTCGCGGTCGACGTCTCCTCGGGTGTCGAGGACGGAGAGACAGGCAAGAGCTATGAGAAAATGAAGGCGTTTATTGAGAACGCGCGGTCTGTCCATGATTGAAGAAAACAGCATTTTCGCTGATTTCCCGGTGGTCCGGAAGCCTTAATCCGGAATAAGCAGCTATTAACGGCAGAGTAGTTCTGCCACCAGAAAGACAGAGGATTGATTATTGATGATTACGCAAGGAAATTCGATAATTTTCATGCATATCATAAGCCTAACGAAGGAATTTCAACAACCCGAAATTATGGTTTGGATAAAGCCAAGGGGGAATACATTCATTTCTTTGATTCGGATGACTGCATTGAAAAGGATTCCTATGAATCATTGTATAACCTTGCAAAGGAAACTGACTGCGATATTGTAGTCGCCAACTCTTTAAGGTTTCATAATTACAGCTTATGGGAAGAACACATATTCAAAAAGGCATTCCGGAATTTGACAGGGGACTTGAAGCACACAAGCTTTGATGAGAATCCATCTCTTGTCTGGGATACTGTAACATGGGATAAACTATACAAAAGGGAGTTTCTAGAGAAAAACAACTTGAGTTTCCCTGATGGCATTCATTAAAGACTATACGGCTAAAGGCAATTCCGTCGTATTCATTACCCATAAACTCAAAGAGGTCATGGAAGTGGCTGACCGGGTCGTCGTGATGCGGAACGGTGTGGTGGTCAATACGGTCCGGAAGAATGAAACGAATGAGCATGAACTGGCGCAGATGATGATCGGACACGACATCATTCCTGCCGTACGGGACACTTCCATGGATTTTGAAAGTCTCCCGACAGTTCTCGAATTCCGGAATGTTACCCTGCAGCCGAAAGATGCGGTCCCGGTGATCGACAATGTTTCCTTTGCCGTTCATGAGGGGGAGATCTTCGGCATCGCTGGTGTCAGCGGGAACGGGCAGGATGAACTGTGCGATGTGCTGAGCGGGATCCGTCCGATGACCTCCGGGGAGATCCTTTTCCGCGGCCGCAGCATGAGCGAAATGTCGATCAGGGAACGGATCGAACTGGGAATGGGATACGTGCCTGTCGACCGCTACCGTGACGCGATGGAGATGGATATGACGCTTGCGGAAAACATCCTGCTGAAAGCCAGTTACGATCCGAAATGGAGCCGCAACGGTTTCATCCGGAAAAAGGAGCTGGATGAATACACTTCGCAGGTGATCCGGGATCATGCTGTCAAGGCAACGGGCCCCGGAGATCTGGCCCGCAGCCTTTCGGGCGGCAACCAGCAGAAAGTTGTGCTCGGTCGGGAAGTGGATCTGGGCAAGAGCCTTATGGTTTTCAACCAGCCGACCCGCGGTCTGGATATGGGCGCTGTCGACCGGATCCATAAGGTGATCCTCAGTGAGAAGGAAAACAAAAAGGCTATCCTGCTTGTTTCCACGGAACTGAGTGAAATTTTCGGACTCTGTGACCGGATCGCGGTCATGTATAAGGGACGTTTTATGGGGATCTATAACAATGGCGACCTGACGACGGCTCAGATCGGTCTCTTGATGGCAGGGATCAGCTACGGGGGTGCGGAATGAACAAAAAGTCCAGCGTTCTCATTTATAACATCGCTGCCGTGATCATCGGGCTTGCCATCAGCGCTGCCATGCTGCTTTTCATGAAGATCGATCCGGTCAGGGTGATCGCTGAAGCCGGTCGGAAGATCCTGACGGATAAATACACGACCGGTGAGATCTTTGTCAAAGCAACACCGCTGATTTTCACATCCCTTGCTTTTGCCTTTACTTATCAGGCAAACCTGTATAACATCGGGGCTCAGGGACAGTTTTATGCGGGTTCCATTACGGCGGTTTCGCTCTCTCTGGCGCTTGGGGATAAGATCCCGACCGCGCTGCTGCTCATTATCGTCGGGCTGGGTTCCTTTGCCTCCGGGGCACTGGTCGGTGCGCTGATCGGTCTTGCCAAGGCAAAGTTCAATGCGAATGAATTTCTGGTGTCCATGATGTCTACTTACGTTGTCAACGCGTTCATGGATTATCTGCTGCGTACATTTCTGAAGGAAACCAAAGCCGAATATCTGCAGACGGATCCGATCGCGAAAAGCGCATATCTGCCGAAGATCGTGAACGGTACGCGCATCCATCTCGGTTTTGTTCTCGCAGTCCTTGCCGCGGTGGGCTGTTACGTTCTGCTTTACAAAACGCCTCTGGGGTTCCGAATCCGCGCGGTCGGTCACAATCCCAACGCAGCCCGCCTCGGCGGGATCCGTCCGGACCGTATCTTCGTGATCGCTTTTCTGATCGCGGGCGGCCTGGCGGGACTGGCCGGGCTGACCGAGATCAACGGGGTCCAGCACATGCTGCTTCAGAATTTCAACTCCTCCATCGGGTCCTTTGGCATCGGGATCGCGATCCTCGCAAACGGGAGCCCGATCGGATGTATTTTTGCCTCGATCCTGTTCGGATTCCTGAATGTGATGGGAACGACAATGGGCCGGCTTCCGGGCCTGAAGATCCCTGCTTCGATCATTGATCTGATCGAGGGAATCGTGATGGCATGTGTGATCATGTCCTATTTTGTCCGCTCCTGGGCAGATAACCGTGCTCAGAAACGCAGCATCCGGAAGGCAGGTGAGTGATATGGTTAATTTCCTTTCCCGTGTGATCATTATGAGTACGCCGCTGCTGCTTGGTTCGATCGCGGAGGTTTATGCTGAAAGGACCGGGATGATGATCTGTGCGGTCGAAGGCATATTTCTGATCGGCGCTTGGGGCGGTTTTGTGGGAACCTATCTGACGGGCAGTCAGCTGGTGGGGCTGCTGATGGCGATGGGCTGCGGTCTGATCATGGCTGCGCTTTACGGACTGATCACAGTGTACATGAAGCAGCAGCAGGTCGTGACGGGAACAGCCCTGCAGATCCTGTCTGCCGGTTTCTGCTCTTTCTTCCACCGGGTGATCTTCGGCGTGCCGATCACGCCGCTGCAGATCAAAACACTGCCGAAACTCGCAGTCCCGCTGCTCTCGAAGATCCCGTTTATCGGTCCGGTCTTTTTCAACCAGAATATTATTACGTATTTTGCGTATATCCTGATTCCCGTTTCGATCTTTGTCCTGTTCCGCACTTCACTCGGACTGACGCTTCGTTCGACCGGTGAAAATCCGGAAGCGGTGGATGTGGCCGGGATCAATGTCAACAGGGTCAGGTTCCTGACCGTTCTTTTCGCCGGTGCGCTCGGCGGACTGGCCGGTTCCTTTTATACGGTCGGTTATCTCGGTATGTTTACGACGGGCATTATCGGCGGCCGCGGCTGGATCGCTTTTGCGATCTGTTTTCTGGGCAACTGGAGCCCGAAAGGAGCTGTCCTCGGCACGCTGGCCTTCGGTATTGCGGATGCGGTTTCGGTCTGGATGCAGTCTGTCGGGAGAAATCCGCTTTTCCCGAACGAACTGATCATCGCGCTGCCGTATATTCTGACGATCCTGCTGACGATCTTCCGCAGCAATTTCAACGTGCCGGCAAAGCTTGGTGCGCCGTATTCAAAGGAAAACTGAGTGTTTTTCAAACCCTGAAAAGGCCTGTTCCGGTCATCCGTCCGGAAAGGCCTTTTTTAATTCAATTTGTTTCGTGTACAGTATCAAATATCCTGCTGAAAATATGACAATCATCTGTTACAAATAATGACAGAAAAACATTCTGATTCTAAAAATCAGTGATATGATTATGGATAGTAAACGTTTGCAAAGTTGTTTTTGCAATTTAAGGAGATAATAATGGAGAAAGTTCGTGTTGGTATCATCGGCGCTGGCCGAATTGGACGTGTTCATTCCAAATCCCTGACCAATAATGTCCCTGAAGCGGAACTGGTCGCGATTTCCGATAAATTTGTCGAAAGCGCAAAGAAAGCCGCTGAAGAATTTGGTATTCCGAATTATTATGAAGATTACCATAAGATCCTCGAAGACCCCACCATCCAGGCGGTCTTCGTTTGTTCTCCGACCAATACCCACGCGGATATCGCCATGGAAGCCGCGAAAGCCGGAAAACATATTTTCTGTGAAAAACCGATCGATACTTCCGTTGCGAAGATCCTTGAAACCGAAAAGGTCGTCAAGGAAGCCGGTGTGAAAATGCAGATCGGTTTCAACCGCCGCTTTGACCACAACTTCCGCAAGATCCATGAACTGGCGAAGAACGGTGACCTTGGTAAGATCCAGATCGTAAAGATCACCTCCCGCGATCCGGAACCGCCGTCAGCTGAATATGCTGCCGCTTCCGGCGGTATGTTCCTGGACATGACCATCCATGATTTCGATATGGCAGCCTACCAGGCCGGTTCCCCGGTCGAAGAAGTCTACGCTGTCGGCGCAGTCACTGTTGACCCCGCCATCGGCGAAGCCGGTGATATCGACACCGCCATCATCACCCTGAAATTCGAAAACGGCGCGATCGGCGTCATCGACAACTGCCGCCAGGCTGTTTACGGTTACGATCAGCGCGTTGAAGTCTTCGGTACCAAGGGCGCTGCTGCTGCCGATAATGACACCGAAACCAACGTCACTGTCAGCACCAAGGATTGCGTCTCCAAGGATAAGCCGCTGTTCTTCTTCCTCGAACGCTATATGCAGTCCTTCGGTGACGAAGTCCGTGAATTCATCAAAGCGATCCAGAATGGTACCGAAGTTCCTGTCACCATCCAGGATGGCCTCCAGCCGATCAAGATCGCCCAGGCCGCGAATCTTTCCATGAAAGAACACCGCCCGGTAAAGCTTTCTGAGATCAAATAATCAGTAAAAGAATATTCGAGGATCGGAGGTTATATGACCAATCGAATTCGTTTGACGATGGCTCAGGCGATCGTAAAATTCCTGGACAACCAGTATATTGAGTTTGACGGGAAGGAAGATAAATTTGTGGACGGGATCATCGGGATCTTCGGACATGGCTGTGTCGTCGGTATCGGTCAGGCACTGGAACAGGGCGGTCATAACCTCCGGTTCTATCAGGGCCATAACGAACAGGGTATGGCGCATGTTGCGATCGGTTTTGCCAAACAGCATAACCGCCGCAAGATCATCCCCTGTGTTTCTTCGATCGGCCCCGGTGCGATGAACATGGTAACTGCCTGCGGTACCGCGACCGCGAACCGCATCCCGCTTCTTGTGCTGCCCGGCGATACTTTCGCCACCCGCCAGCCGGATCCGGTCCTGCAGCAGGCTGAATTCTATAATGGCTACGGATATACAGTCAACGAAGCTTTCAAGGCTATGATTATCCGGAATTCTTCTTCCAGAAGCGTGTCTGGCACATGGATCGCCGCGGCATCAATGCGGATCAGGTGAAGCGTGCCGCAGACCTGATCTGCACGAGCAAAAAACCGCTGCTGATCTGCGGCGGCGGTGTCCGTTACAGCGAAGCCTGGGATACCTTCAAAAAATTTGCCGAAGATTTCAATATCCCGTTCGGTGAGACGCAGGCCGGGAAGGGCGTTATCGACTGGAAACACCCGCTGAACCTCGGCGGTGTCGGTGTGACCGGCGGGCTGGCTGCCAATGTGATCGCGAAGGATGCTGATCTGGTGATCGCTGTCGGTTCCCGTCTGACAGACTTCACGACCAGCTCCAAATGGGCGTTCCGCAATCCTGACGTGAAGATGCTCAACATCAATGTTGCGGCATTCGATGCGATCAAGATGGATGGCGAAGCGATCCTCGGCGATGCCAAGGTTTCCCTGGAAGCGATCGGTGCAGAACTGCAGAAACGCGGTTATAAATCCGCTTATACCGATGAGATCGCTGCTGCGAAGAAGGAATGGGATGCCATCGTGGACGACTGGTATTCCAAACCGGAATCCGAGGGCTCCTTCCCGCAGACTCTTGCGCTGGGTACGATCAATAAATTCATGGATGCGAACGATGTCGCTGTCGGTTCCGCCGGAAGTCTGCCGGGTGATATGCAGCGCCTGTTCCGCCCGGGGAATCCGTGCACCTATCATATGGAATACGGCTTCTCCTGCATGGGCTACGAGATCTGCGCTGCCGTCGGTGTAAAGATGGCCTGGCCGAATGGCGAAGTTTATACCTTCGTCGGAGACGGTTCATTCGTTATGCTTCACAGTGAACTTTACACAGCGATCCAGGAAGGCATCAAGATCAACATCATGGCCTTTGACAATTCCGGCTGGGGCTGCATCGAAAACCTGCAGAACAATCAGGGTACAGATACATTCGGTACCGTCTTCCGTTACCGGAATCCGGAAACCGGCTTCCTCGATGGTCCGATCGTTCCGATGGATATCGCAAAGATCGCTGAGGGCTATGGCGCAAAAGGCTATACGATCCACAACAAGGCTGAACTGCTGGCTGCCCTTGAAGACTCTAAGAAGGAAAACCGCGTCTGTGTCTTCGATATGAAGGTTGCCCACGGCAGCATGACACCCGGTTATGAGAGCTGGTGGCGTGTCGGCGTCGCGGAAGTCGCAAAAGATCAGAGAGTCGTGAATTGCTGGAAAGACATGCAGAAGCACATCGCTGAAGCACGTGATTACTAATATTATTACAGAGGGAATTAATAATGCTTGATCCGAACAAAGTAAAGTTGGGTATTGCCCCTATCGGCTGGACAAACGATGATATGCCCGATCTGGGTGCTGAAAACACATTTGAACAGTGTGTCAGCGAAATGGCGCTGGCAGGTTTCAAGGGTACGGAAATCGGTAACAAATACCCGAAGGATCCGGAAGTACTGAAACACAAGCTGGATGTGCGCGGTCTGCAGGTCTGCAATGCATGGTTCTCTTCCCTGCTGACGAGTGAACCCTACGAAGTGACCATTCAGAACTTTATCGCCCACCGCGATAAACTGAATTATCTCGGCGCGAAGATCATCGGTGCGTCCGAACAGGGCAACTCCATCCAGGGCAAACTGGATGTGCCGATCCTCGGTCCCGATAAACCGGTTTACACAGAAGAACAGTGGAAGACGGTCTGCAAGGGCTTCAATGAAATGGGTGCTCTGGCCCGTGAAAAAGGCATGTATCTGACCATCCATCATCACATGGGTACCGGCGTCCAGACTGTTGAGGAAATCGACCGTCTGATGGATGAAACGGATCCCGAACTGGTCTACCTGCT
>CADBKS010000102.1:0-1412 GCA_902795255.1 uncultured Chloroflexota bacterium | reverse complement strand
TATCGACCCGCTTCCGGTCCTGAAGAAGTACATCCACCGCATTAAGCATGTCCATCTGAAGGATCTGCGCCTGAAAGTCTACGAAGAAGTCAAGAAACAGAATATGAGCTTCCTCGACGCAGTCCGTGCCGGTGTCTTCACGGTCCCGGGCGACGGAGATGTGGACTTCACTTCCATTTTCGAAGTTCTCGCTGAGAACAATTACGAAGGTTATGTTCTTGTTGAGGCTGAACAGGATCCCGCTAAAGCGAACCCGTTCGAATACGCGGTCAAAGCCCGCAAGTATATCAAAGAAGTTGCCGGTCTATAAACAAATTCAAGGAGTATTTGTATGAGTAAGATTAAAGTTGGTGTTGCCGGTTACGGCGTGATCGGCCAGCGTTTGGCTGATGGCGTTGCGCGGCAGGGTGACATGGAACTCGTCGGTGTCGCCGACCTCGCTCCGACCCTTTCCATTCGTGCGCTGAAAGAAAAAGGGATGCCTTATGACCTTTATCTGGTCGACGGTGCCGATAAATCCGCCTTCGATGCCTGCGGTATTCCCGTATCCGGTACATTCGAAGAGCTGATCGACAAGGTCGATATCATGCTGGATTCCTCCCCCGGCGGTGTCGGTGCGAAAAACAAGGAACTCTATCTGAAGCACAACAAGAAAGCAATCTTCCAGGGCGGCGAAAAGAACTCTGTTGCTGACGTCTTTTTCCATGGTTATGCCAACTACGAAAAGGGTATCGGCCAGAACTATCTGAAGCTGACATCCTGCAATACGACCGGTCTGATCCGCTCCGTTGACTGCCTTGACCGTGCTTACGGTATCGAAAAGGTCGCGATCACCATCATCCGCCGCGTTGCGGATCCGGGTGACTATCACCGCGGTCTGACCAATGCCCTGCAGATGGACAAAGCTCCGTCCCACCAGGCTGTTGACCTCATGACCATTATGCCGCACATCCAGGCTACCGGTATCCTTGTCCACACTCCTGTTACCCACGGTCACATCATCACTGTTGTTGCCACCGGTAAACAGAAGATCACAAAGCAGATGGCGCTCGACGCGTTCCTGACCCATGACCGCATCCGTGTCGTCACGATCGATGAAGGCTTCAAGGGCAATGCCTCCTTCTTCCGCTATGCCCGTGACCTCGGCAATCCGCGCGGCGATATGTATGAAATCGGCCTGTGGGCTGATTCCATCGTCGAATCCGGCAATGACATCATGTACGCGATCAACATCCCGCAGGAGAGCGTAACGATTCCGGAGACCATGGACGCGATCCGCGCTTCCATGAAGATGCAGCTGACCCGTGAAGAGGGTACCGCTGAGACCAACAAGTATCTGGGAATCGGAAAGTTTAAGAAGTAATACTTGTTTTGTCCTCCGCCGCCCGGAATATCCGGGCGCGCCGGAGGAC
>CADBKS010000101.1:5922-23884 GCA_902795255.1 uncultured Chloroflexota bacterium | reverse complement strand
CATTTCCCTGCCGGAAGGCACTGAAATGGTCATGCCGGGCGACAACGTCGTCATGGAAGTCGAACTGATCGTCCCGGTCGCCCTGGAAAAGGGTTCCAAGTTCGCTATCCGCGAAGGCGGTCTGACCGTTGGTGCCGGTACTGTTACCGAAATCATTGCATAAGAAGAGGCGGCTAAATGGCTAAGCAGAAAATTCGCATCCGTTTGAAGGCTTTCGATCACCGCATTCTTGATCAGTCCGCGAAACGGATTGTTGATACAGCTGAACGCAGCGGCGCTCAGGTCGTCGGTCCGGTTCCCCTTCCGACGAAAATCGAACGCTTCACTGTTCGTCGTTCTACCTTCATTGATAAGGACTCCCATGAACATTTCGAAGTTCGTACGCACAATCGTATGATCGATGTTCTGGATCCGGATTCCAAGACCATCGATATGCTGATGCGTCTGAATCTGCCCGCGGGTGTCGATATCGAGATCAAGATCTGATCCTGATCTGAAGTGAGTCAGAAGGCGTTCGGGTTTCCCGGACGCCTTTTGTTATTCTCAGACGGGCTCTGCTTTATGAGCCCGCTTTTCCGTGCCTTTATCAGCTGCAAATCAGAAGCTGCTTCATCAGGTACGGGCATGCAGGAGCTTCACTCTGCGGGGTACCGGCTTCCCGACATTTCCTGAATAAACCGATTTGTGACGTTCCGCAATAAAAATGCGTTATACTGTATAAAGTTGTAAATTGTTAATAGATAAGGTGCTTTTTATGTTAGTAAATGTGATCGGAATGGGATACATCGGTTTGCCGACCGCCCTGATGCTGGCGGCTCACGGCGTTGATGTGATCGGGACCGACTATAATTCTGAAAGGATCCGCGCCCTGCAGCAGAACGTTACCGTATTTGAGGAAAAAGGTCTGACCGAACTTTTTGAAGCTGCAGTCCGGAACGGGATCCGTTTTTCGGAACAGTATCATAAAGCGGATGTTTATATCGTTTCTGTTCCGACCCCCTATATCAAGGAAACGCGAAAGATCGACCCGCAGTATGTGATCGCGGCCTGCAAAAGCGTGCTGGATATCTGTGATGACGGCGCCGTGCTGGTCGTGGAGTCCACGATCTCACCGGGGACGATCGATCACTGTGTCCGTCCGCTGGTCGGGGAGCGGAATATCCGTCTTGCCCACGCGCCGGAACGGATCATTCCCGGAAATATGCTCGCGGAGCTGGTCAATAATTCCCGCACGATCGGAGCGGATGACCCGGATACCGCGGAAAAGATCAAAGCGCTTTATGCTTCCTTCTGCCGCGGAGAGATCGTCGTGACGGATATCCGTACGGCGGAGATGAGCAAAGTCGTTGAAAACACCTACCGGGATATCAACATTGCGTTCGCAAATGAACTGACAAAGATCTGCCATGCCGCGGGAATGGATGTTTATGAGGTGATCCGTATCGCCAACAGGCATCCCCGTGTCAATATTCTGACCCCGGGCCCGGGTGTCGGCGGCCACTGCATTTCCGTTGATCCATGGTTCCTTGTCGGGGATTTTCCGAATCTTACCCCGTTAGTGCATACCGCGCGCAACGTCAATGACAATATGCCCAAATACGTTTACAAACGGATCCGTGAGATCATGAAGGAGCATAAGATTACGGATCTTTCCCGCGTGGGACTGTACGGCCTCACCTATAAGGAAGACGTGGATGACACCCGTGAAAGCCCGACGCTCCAGCTGCTGGATGTGATCGCTGAAAAGACCGATGTGCATCCCGTGGTCTATGACCCGTTTGTCCGTTCCGATATGGTCCCGGAGCAGGTCCACGATCCGGATGAATTCCTGAACCGGTGCGATATGGTCGTGGTCATGGTCGGCCACGCGCAGATCCGTTCCATGCCGGAAAAGCTGGCCGGCAAGGTCATCTTCGATACCCGGAATATCATTCCTTTGGACGGCGTGTATAAATTATGAACAAGATCCTGGTGGTTTTCGGAACAAGGCCTGAGGCGATCAAAATGTGTCCGGTGGTGTTGGAGCTCCGGAAATGCACCGATTTTGAAACGAAAGTCTGTGTGACCGGGCAGCACCGTCAGATGCTGGACCAGGTCCTTGAAGTCTTCGGGGTAAAGCCCGACTATGACCTCGCGGTCATGCACGAACGGCAGACACTTTTTGACATCACGGTGCAGATCCTGACGAAGATCCGTACGGTCCTGGAGTCAGAAAAGCCGGATCTTGTGCTTGTTCACGGGGATACCACCACGACTTTTGCTGCTGCGCTCTCCTGCTTTTACATGCAGATCCCGGTCGGCCACGTTGAGGCCGGACTGCGTACCTATGATATCTTTGCGCCCTATCCGGAAGAGTTCAACCGGCGCGCGGTCAGTATCGTTGCCCGCTTTAACTTTGCCCCGACAGAACAGGCGCGTGCGCACCTGCTTTCGGAGGGCTGCGATCCGGCGAAGGTGTTTGTGACGGGGAATACCGTGATCGATGCATTAAAGACGACGATCCGGCCTGATTACAGCCATACGGATCTGGACTGGGCCGCGGATTCCCGCCTGATCCTGATGACAGCCCACCGCCGGGAGAATCTCGGCGAACCGCTGTACCGGATGTTCCGCGCGGTCCGCCGGATCGCGGAAGACCATCCGGATGTGAAGGTGATCTATCCGATCCATATGAACCCGGTCGTCCGCGAGACCGCGGCGGCTGAACTGAGCGGCTGTGACCGGATCCGTCTGATCGAACCGCTGGATGTGCTGGATTTCCATAATTTTATGGCCAAATCATATCTGGTCCTGACGGACAGCGGCGGGATCCAGGAAGAAGCACCTGCTCTCGGAAAGCCGGTCCTTGTGATGCGCGATACGACGGAACGGCCGGAAGGGATCGAAGCCGGTACCCTGAAACTCGTCGGAACGGATGAAGAAACCATTTACCGGGAATGCTGCAGACTGCTCACCGACCGCGCGGCTTACGACCGGATGAGCAGGGCTGTGAACCCCTACGGGGACGGACATGCTTCTGAAAAGATCGTCCGGATCCTCCGTCAGACGGATCCTGCTTTATGACAGAAGAGGCTCCTCTCATCAGTATCCTGATGGGCGTCCTGAACTGTGCCGGGACGCTGGACGAGAGCCTGGAATGTCTTACTTCCCAGACGGAACAGCGTTGGGAAGCTGTCATCTGCGATGACGGCTCGACAGACGGGACGTATGAGGTCCTGAAACGGTGGCAGGAGCATTATCCGGAGAAAATCATACTTTTACGGAACAGCGAAAACCGCGGACTCAGTGTCACGCTGAACCGCTGCCTGAAAGCGGCCCGCGGACAGTATGCCGCACGTATGGATGGCGATGATCTGTGCGCACCGGACCGGCTGGAAAAGGAACTCCGTTTTTTACGGGATCATCCCGATTATGCGATCGTCAGCACGGATATGTTGTGTTTTGATGAAGCGGGAACCTGGGGATGCCGTGCGTATCCGACCGATCCCCAGCCCGGGGATCTGGTCCATGGAACGCCGTTCTGTCATGCCGGCTGCATGGTGCGGATGGACGCCCTTCGGGCTGCCGGCGGTTATTCTGAGAATGAGGCATACGAGCGTGTGGAGGACTACGAGCTCTGGGTACGGATGTACGCCATGGGGTTCCGCGGCGGCAATCTCCATGAGGGCCTTTACCGTATGCGGGACGACCGGAACGCGGCTGCCCGCAGAAAGTGGAAATACCGTGTGAATGAAGCGCGTGTCCGTGCGGAGGCCGTCCGCAAACTGGGACTCCCGGTGCATAATTATGTTTGCGTGCTCCGTCCGCTGATCCTCGGACTGCTGCCACGGCCTGTTTCCGCGTTCCTGCATCATATGAAACTCAGAAAGGGGATTGGATGAAGCGTATTCTGTTCCTGATCCACGATCTCGGCCCCGGCGGAGCGGAAAAAGTCCTGGTGAATCTGGTCAACGGGATGGACCGGGATGCATTCGATATTTCGGTCCGGACGCTTTTTGACTTCGGCCCGAACCGCCGCTTTCTGAAGGACGATGTGCATTACAGTTCCTGGATGCCGGGAAATATTCCGGCCAATTCTCACTGGATGAAGCTCTGGACTCCCGAACAGCTGTGGCGGATGATCATTCCGGACGGCTTTGACCTTGTTGTTTCATTTCTGGAAGGCCCTTCCGCGCGGGTCGTCGGCGGCTGTCCCGCCGGCGGACCGAAGACCGCGGTATGGATCCACATCACGATCCCGACAGCGGAAAAATTTGCTGAAGGCTTCCGGAACCGTGCGGAAGCGGAACGCTGCTACCGCCGGGCGGACGGGCTGGCATTTGTGTCGGAAGATGTCCGGGATGCGTTCCTGCAGCATATGGATCCGGAAAAACGCACCGAAGTGCTTTATAACGTTTATGAAAGTGACAGGATCCGTTCCCTGTCATTGGAAGAACCGGCCGGACCCGCGATCGATGCCGGCGCACTGAACTGGTGCAGCATCGGCAAACTCATTCCCCGGAAGGGATGGGACCGGATGCTGCGGATCCAGAAACAGCTCGTAGGAGAAGGCATTCCGGCGCGGTTTTATATACTCGGCGATGGTCCGCTCCGGAAAGATCTGGAAAAGCTTGCAGCAGACCTGGGTGTGGCGGATTCGGTGACGTTTACCGGCTATCAGCTCAATCCCTATGCTTATGTGTCCCGCTGCATGCTGAGTGTCTGCGCCAGTCAGGCAGAAGGGTTTTCCACTGCGGCCGTGGAATCGCTGCTGGTCGGAACGCCTTTCTGTTCGGTCGAAGTCGGCGGAATGTATGAGCTGCTCGGGCGGAACGGTGAATACGGGATCGTTGTGAAAAATGATGATGAAGACCTGTACCGTGCCGTGAGAAGGTTTTTTACGGACAGCGGATTCCGTGCGGATTACCGGCAGCGGGCACTGGAGCGCGGCAGGTTTTTTGAAAAAGAAAGCGCCGTACGGAAAGCGGAAGCGTTTCTGCTTTCACTGTAAAACCGGATGGATCAGAAAGGATCGGATCATGGATGATGAGAAAAAACGCAAACTGACCGCCGCGGAAGAAAGGCGGATGGACCATTATAACGAACTCAGTGAAAAACTGGCCGCGGAGGGATACCGCAGGACCGAACTGACGGTCGGGCTCGTGAAGGCAAATATTTTCGCGCTCCTGTTTGCGGTCCCGCTGATTTTCGCCGGGGTATGGCTGTTTTACCGCGCGAATCCGGGCGTGCAGATCACAAAGTTTACGATCGGAGAGATCCTGCTTTTCTTTCTTTGTTATCTGGTGCTGATCGTTGTCCATGAACTGATCCATGGGCTGACCTGGGCAGTTTTTGCGGAGGACCATTTCAAAAGCATTGAATTCGGCTTTATCAAAGAGTATCTGACACCCTACTGCACCTGCCGGACGATCCTGCCAAAGGTCCCCTACATTCTCGGGGCAGCCATGCCGCTGATCACGCTCGGGATCATCCCGACGGTCATCAGCATCCTGAACGGATCGTTCTTTCTTCTCTGGATCGGGCTCCTGATGATCGTTTCCGCGGGGGGCGATATTCTGATCATCCTCCGGGTGCTGTTCCACCGGAGCAATGCCTCCGAAACGCTTTGGCTGGACCACCCGACACAGGCCGGCTCTGTTGTTTTCGAAAAATGAGCGATATGAAGAAGTCACGGGACCTTTCACTGGATTTGCTGCGGATCATGGCCTGTCTGATGGTCGTGCTGGTCCATACCTCGGTGGAGGGCTGGTACAATGTCTCTCCGCGGACATATAACTGGATCATCCTGAATATTTATGATACGATCGGCCGTCCGTCCATTCCGCTGTTCCTGATGATCAGCGGAAGCCTCTTCCTTCGGAAAGAACGGATCGTGCTGAAGCAGCTCTGGCTGAAAAATATCCTGCGCATCTTTGTGATCAATGCCGTCTGGACTTTTTTTTATGCTGTAATGAATCAGGGGATCCACAAAACACTTGCGGACCCGCTTCTGATCTGGCAGCAGCTTTCGGGTCCGAACCCGCAGTACCATCTGTGGTACCTGCGGACCTGTCTGAACCTTTACGCTCTGGTCCCGGTCTTCTGGCACCTTGTGCGGGCGCTGGACCGGAAGACGGTGCGGTATTTCTTTCTCCTGTTTTTCATTTTCGGGATCCTCTTCCATACCGTCGATGACCTGCCGTTCCTTCCGCGCTGGATCCATGATCAGATGACCCTTTTCGTGGATATGGACCTTGTCGGTCATGCCGCATATTTTCTCCTCGGTTATTACCTGACAGAAGAGGGCATGGAGCGCCGCTTCTCCCGGAGAACGCTGCTCCTCACTTATATCGTGACGCTTGTGCTTGCGGCGGGACTCAACCAGCTGATCGCGATGGCGGGTGACTGGCCGACGCAGGCCCTTTACGGTAATTTCGCACTGCCCGTGGCAGTTGAGGCGGTCTGCCTTTTCCTGCTGTTCCGCAGCCTGTTCGCGGACCGTCATCCGCTGTCCCCGAAGACGGCAGTTTTTATCTCGCGGGCATCTGAAAGTACGCTTTTTGTCTATCTGATCCATCCGTTTGTGCTCCAACGGCTGCAGATCCATTTCCACCTTTACACGACGAATTACAATGTACTGTTTTCGGTCCCGCTGCTGGCGCTGTTTGTGTTTGCCTTCGCGTCGTGCTGCGGGATGGTACTGAAACGGATCCCGGTCGTGAGGTATATCGTATAAGATGCAGATCCCGGTGCTCTTCCTGCTTGCCTGTGCAGGGTCGTTTACGGCTGTTCTGTGTACGCAGTTTGTGCTGTGTGCCCGCCGGAGCGTGAGGAAAAACCTGCTGCTTTTTGCCGCGGGCGTCCTGAACGGATTCCTGTTTTCCGTCCTCGCGGAATTCGTTATCCGTGCCGGGCGACCGGTATTTTATTACCATACGCATGGCGGGCTTACATCCGTCAAGGTATTTTCGGCAGCCTGTTTTTGCGGAGCGGCCTTCTTCGCCCTGAGCCTGATGACAGCTGAGCGGCGCAAAGAACGGAAAGCACTCCCGCACCGTCTGCTGTTTTCCATTCTTATGGGTCTCTGCGGGGCGGTGCTGCTGGAGATCGGGTTCTTCAATTTCCGCCACTTTGAACTGATCGGATCCGGTACCGCGGAGATGGAGTTCCCTTCGGACAGGATCGTCGGGCAGGGCTTTTATTTTAACCGCGCAAGCTGGAAATTCCATCCTTATCGATGGTATTCCGATTTTTCACTGACGGTTTATCCGAATTACAAAAAGGTCCGCAATATTACCTGGACGTTCAGCGACGGGCAGCCGCGTACGGTCGTTCGTCTCGGCTTTAATGACCGTGCGCACAGGAGCTATGAATGGCTGCCGGATCATGAATTTATTCAGGGGATCCCCCGCTCTTTTTTGATTCCGCTCCACACGGTCGGGACGACTTACAGCATTGAACTGCGCCTCCCTGAACTGAAGGACCTGCCGGACAGATCCGATTATGCCGTGTCTGCGGTCGTAACGCTGAACAAACCCGTTCCGCTGTCGCTTGATCCGGTCAGAATGGCTTTGTGTTTCCTTTCCCTGTTCCTGATCACTGCCTTTTTCCCCGGGTCCCCGCTGTGGGATCTTCCGCTCGATTTCCGCAGCCTTCCGCAGATGGCTTCCATTGCGTGTCTGCTGCTGCTTTTCGGCGGCTGGTTCGTATGGACGGTTCTCAGTTCCTATACCGGATCGGACGCGGGCAAGACTGCACAGAAGGCTGCCCTGACATAAGCTGGTTGAAGCGCTGGCTGCCCGCAGGTACGCGCTGACGGAAATGCCGCACCGCTATCTGGAGCAGCTCGATGACCCGTATGATATGCGCCAGCGGGAGGGCCGTGTCTTTGACTATCCCTGGGATACGGTTTATTTTGACGGACAGTATTATGTATATTTCGGTGTGGTGCCGGCCGTGACGGTCCTGCTGCCGTATTATCTGCTGACCGGAAGGCATCTGGCTCTGGACTGGCTGATCCTGGGCGGTTGCTGTCTGTTCGTTTTGGGAATGTATGGCATTTATTCCTGGTTCGTGCGCCGGTATTTCCGGCATATTTCTTTCGGACTGTATTTTACCGGCACTGTTCTGCTGATCACTCCGCTCAACCTGACCTGGTGCCTGCGCAGGACGCTGGTCTATGAGACAGCGATCGTCTCCGGGATCTGTTTTGCCGTCTGGGGCGTTTATTTTATGCTGCTTGCGGAGCGATCCGGTAAGGGACGTCTGTTTTGTTTTCTGCTTTCGGGGATCTGTTCGGCGCTTGCTGTCGGGTGCCGGCCGACAATGCTGCTTGTATCTGCAGTCGTGTTTGCCGTGATGATCCGGCTGGTACTCCGGGCCGGACCGTATCTGACCCGCAGAAATGTCCGGGATGTGCTTTTGTTTCTGGTACCGTACATGCTGATCGGTCTGGCACTGATGAAGTACAATTATGAGCGCTTCGGGGATCCGTTTGAATTCGGCATCATGTATCAGCTGACGACAGAGAACCGGGCTGCCGGGATCCCGCTGCTGGGACCTTACGGACGGCTGCTCAGTATCCTCTCATCGCTGTTTACGCTGCCGGCATTCGATATGGTCTTTCCGTTTATTCATCTGCAGCAGCCGATGCTGCCCTATAACGGTGTGATCCTCAATTCCGATACGCTCCTGGGCGTCTTCGCTTATCCGCTGATGCTGTTTATTCCTTTCCTCCCGGCCTTCCGGAAGCGGCTCCGTACCGCGGGAAGGTTTGTCTCTGAGTTCTGCGGTGTCTGTCTTGCGTCTGCACTCGGGATCTGTGTCATTTCTTCGGGATTCGCGGCCGTGAACCGGTACCTGACGGACTATCTCTGGCTTGCTGTTCTTCCGGCTGTGTTCGGGATGTTCTGTTTGTTTGAAAAATGTGCTTCCGCAAACTGGGAAAAGCTTGCGCAGACAGCTGCGCTGCTGTGCGCGGCTGCGGGGGTATGTCTGTTTGTGGTTCTGTCCCTGACCGGTGAAGGCGGATGGTTCTCCCGGATCAATCCGGTTTATTATGACCGGCTGCGTTACGCATACTCACCCTGGCTCTGAACCGGGGACATCCGGATTTATAATTACGCACAATATGAAAAAAATATCCGTTATACTCAGACGATCGATCCTCCCGGCCGCGGTGCTCTGCCTGGTGCCGGCGTTATGTCCTTTTTCGGTCTGGAAATCCGTTGGGAACCGTCTTGCCTCAGACGGTGAACTGGAACGGCTGACGCAGGGGAGCGTAACGGTGCTCCGTCTCGCGGCAGCTGCCTTTGCGGCCGTTTTTTTTGCTCTGGCTGTATGGAATAAGACCGCGCCGGAAAGCTTCAGCCGCTTTTTTGCATCCCTTGCTTCCCTGCCTGCAAGGTGCGGCCGGGATGCGGCCCCCTATTTCCGGGATCTCCGGGGGGCATTCGGGCCGGAAGACAGCAGTTTCTGGATGATGCTCATTCTCTTTTCCGCGGGGCTCCTTATCCGGCTGCTGAGGGTCGGCGGGCCGCTGCTGCATGATGAGGCTTATTCCATTGCGGTCTGGGGGCGGAGCGATCTGTTTTACGCCATCAGCGACTATCACCTTCCGAATAATCATGTGCTCCATACGGTTTTTCTGAACCTGATCTATCACCTTTTCGGCTTGTCTCCGGAGTTGATGCGGATCCCGGCGCTTCTCTGCGGAAGCCTGCTGATCCCTGCCGTCTGGCTGCTGGGCCGGCTGGTTTACAATGACTTTACCGCGCTGACGGCCGCCGGGCTGACCGCATTCGCGCCGTTTCTGGTCTTTTATTCGGTCAACGCACGGGGCTATACGATGCAGACCCTGCTTACGGTCCTGACGGTCGGACTGGCCGTTTACGGAAAACGCAAACGGAATGTTTTTGCCTGGTTCCTGCTGATCCTGCTTTCCGGACTGAACTTTTTCACGCTTCCGGTCGCTTTATATCCGTTCGGCGGGATCTGTGTCTGGCTGTTCCTGAATGTACTTTTCTTCAGACGTGAAAACTGCGGATTTGAGAACAGATGGCAGCTTTTCAAATATCTGATCTTTATGGGCATTTGTGTTTCGATGCTGAGCCTGCTGCTGTATCTGCCGATCCTGCGGCATTCCGGCTGGAACAGCCTGTTCGGAAACGGCTATATCGGCGGGACGGAGGCCGCGACCTACGGACAGACGATGCTTTCCCGGATCACGGATAATGTAAATGCTTTTTCCGGTGATCTTCCGCGCTTTGTTGTGGTGATACTGGCAGCCGGTTTGATCCTTTCCCCGTTCATGCTGCGAAGGAATTCCGCCGAGCATGTTTCCTACACGGCAGCCGTGCTGCTGTGGGTGCTGCTGCTCCTTCCTGTTCAGCGTCCGAACCTGTGGCCGCGGACCATGACCTTCCTTCACCCGTTCCTGCTGCTTTGCGCGGCTTCCGGCCTTTGTGCACTGCGGTCGCTTCCGAAGGCCGGCGCTGCTGCCGGCCCGGTCTGTGCGGTCCTGATCCTCTGCGCCGGGATCTCCCAGTTCAGAACAGCCTTTCTTTCCCGGCAGACCGTCGGTCCGGATGAGGCTGCTGTCAGGCTGATCCTGGAAAGGGAAGGTCCGAATGCCGCAAATGTTCATATCGCCGCGGCCCCTGAGGATGATGCCCCGCTGTGGGTCTATGCGGAGCAGTACGGGCTCCCCCGGACGGTTTTTGACAAAAGAAAGAGTTTCAATGCAGTTTATGTTTTCGTGAACCCGCTCAATGAAGATGATCTCGGTCCGAAAGATCTGCCCGGTATGCTGGATCAGTTCGGTCCGGGAAATAATTTCATGGTCATGGAAAGCGAAGAAGTCCTGCTGAACGAACCCCAAGGGATCCTTTACCGCTTTGACGCGCGGGAGAGCGCTGTCCGGAAAAGCTACGGGGACTATCCTGAAATCATTCCGGCAGACTGATGGCCGGGCGGCTGAGGGTGTCCTGTTTTGACGGAGAATCCCCCTTTTGATAGCTTTTGATAGCTCCCGTCGGTTATAATCATTTCCTATGAGTGAGATGAAGAAATTTTATCAGATGTCAATAACGGAACGCAGAGCGGTCCTTTGTCAGGAGACCGGATGTTCCGCTGAGGATCTGGCGGCTTATTCCGCTGAAGGCGGATTGAGCGAAGAAACCGCAGACCGGATGATCGAAAATGTGATCGGCCGCTATGCCCTCCCGCTGGGGATCGCGCGGAATTTCGTGGTCAACGGAAAGCCGTATATCGTGCCGATGGCTGTCGAGGAACCTTCTGTGGTCGCCGCGGCTTCCAACGGTGCGGGGATCGCGAAAGCCGGCGGCGGCTTTGCGGCTGAGGCGGACGCTCCCCGTATGATCGGACAGCTGCAGATCCTCGGGCTTACAGACCTGCGGAAAAGCCGTGAACAGCTGGAGACGAACAGCGGTGAACTGCTGCGGCTCGCTGCTGAAAGCTGTCCGAACCTGCTCAAACGGGGCGGCGGACCGGCCGGTATTGAACTGAGAGAATTTCCCGAAACGCAGATCGGACCGATGCTTGTCCTGCATCTGATCATGGATGTCCGTGATGTGATGGGGGCGAACCTGATCGATACGGCGCTGGAATATATCGCGCCGGCTGTTGAAAAGATCAGCGGCGGAACGGTCCGCCTCAGGATTCTGAGCAATCTTGCCGACCGGCGGCTGGCCAGGGCTTCCTGTTCCGTGCCGGCTGCCGCGCTTGCTTTTAAAGACTGGAGCGGGGATGAAGTCGTCACGCGGATCCTGGAAGCAGCGGCTTTTGCAGAGGCGGATCCCTACCGGGCCGTGACCCATAACAAAGGGATCATGAATGGCATCGATGCGGTCATTATGGCCATCGGCAATGACTGGCGCGCCGCGGAAGCCGGCGCGCATGCCTGGGCCGCCCGTGACGGTGTGATCCGTCCGCTGAGCCATTGGAGAAAAGACCCGGAAACGGGGAACCTGATCGGGAATATTGAACTGCCGCTGGCGGTCGGGACCGCGGGCGGAGCGACAAAAGTCCATCCGGGAGCCGCGGCTTCACTGCGCCTCCTCGGAGCGGGGAGCGCTCAGGAACTGGCGGGAGTGCTCGCGGCTGTCGGGCTGGCTCAGAATCTTGCTGCCATGAAGGCCCTTTCCACGGAAGGGATCCAGCGCGGCCATATGAGCCTTCACGCGAAACAGATGGCGGTCGCCGCCGGTGCGCGGGGAGAAGCCGCTGACCGGATCGCTGCACGGATGGTGCGCGAAAACCGGGTCTCAGCTTCTTATGCGGCAGAACTGGCTGCCGCCGAATTGAAAGAGGAATAGATCCATGCATCATATTATGAAACCGGAAAAAAAGGTCGGGATCGTCGGCTACGGGGCTTATATTCCCCGCTACCGGATCCCGGATAAAGAGATCGGCCGGATCTGGCATGATGGGGCAAAAGGATTGATCAAAGAAAAGTCTGTGCCGGGTCTGGATGAGGATGTGATCACGATGGCGATCGAAGCCTGCCGGAACGCGTTAAAGCGTTCCCGGATCGATCCGCAGGAGCTGCGGGCAGTCTGGATCGGCTCGGAATCCCATCCCTACGCGGTGAAGCCGAGCGGGACCATCGTCTCCGAAGCGATCGGGGCGGGGCCCGCCATCTCCGCAGCAGATACGGAGTTCGCCTGCAAAGCGGGGACCGAAGCGATGACGATGGCGATGGGCCTGGTCAGCTCCGGAATGGGAAAATACGCGCTGGCCTGCGGTATGGATACGGCACAGGGCCGGCCCGGTGATGTGCTGGAGTACACAGCGGGTGCGGGCGGTGCGGCTGTGATCATCGGCCCGGCGGAGGAATCTGCCGCGGTGATCGACGGGCTGTTTTCCTTTGTGACGGACACGCCGGATTTCTGGCGCCGCCAGCATGAGAAGTATCCGGAACACGGGCAGCGTTTTACCGGTGAACCGGCCTATTTTTATCATGTGGAAAATTCGATCCGGCATTTTCTGGAAGAAAGCGGAACCAAACCGTCCGACTATCGTTTCGCGGTATTCCATCAGCCGAATCAGAAATTCCCGCAGAAGGTCGCGAAAGATATGGGCTTCACCCCCGAACAGATCGAGACGGGACTGCTTTCCCCGGTGATCGGGAATACCTATTCCGGCGCGGTCCTGCTGGGAATCTCGGCGATCCTGGATGTGGCTGAACCGGGAGACCGCATCTTCGCTGCGAGCTTCGGCTCAGGTGCCGGTTCGGATGCTTTCTCCCTGACGGTAACCGAAAAGATCCGCGAGATCCGGGACCTGGCGCCTTTTACACAGACCTATATCCGCCGCCGGACCGAGATCGATTACGCGACGTATGCCCGCTACCGCGGTGAATATGTGATGAAGTAGGATCCGGTATGAACCTGAATGACGATATTATCATTGCGGGGATCGGGATGGTCCCGGTCGGGGAACACTGGGACCTCAGCCTGCGGAAAATGGGTGCCCGCGCGGTCCGTGCCGCAATCGCGGACAGCGGCGGTATGGCGCCGCAGGCACTGTTTGCCGGAAACGCTTTTGCATCGATCCTGACCCACCAGACCAACCTGGCTGCGCTGATCGCTGATGAAGCCGGACTGACCGGGGCGGAAGCCAGCACACTTGAAGCTGCGGGTGCCTCCGGCGGTGCGGCCGTGCGGGCCGCTTACCTGGCGGTGAGATCCGGTTTTGTGGATACGGCCGTGGCGCTTGGGATCGAAAAGATCACGGAAAACACCGGGACAAAAGCCGCCCAGACGCAGGACCTGACGCTTAATTATGAGTATGAAACCATGGCCGGCATGACGATCCCGTCCGGTGCAGCATTGCTTGCCAGACGCTACATGGTGGAATTCGAGCTGGACCGGGATGTACTGGACTGCATGTCCCTGAATGCCTATAACCAGGCCTGCGGGAACCCGAATGCCTTTTATCACATCCGCCTGGATCAGGAGAAATTGTCAAAGCAGAGCCTTTCGAACGCGCCGCTCGGAATGTATGACTGTGCGGCACTGGCTGACGGGGCGGCCGCGCTGGTGATCACGCGCGCGGATAAACTGCCTGCCGGATTTTCCCATGTGCCGGTGCGGATCATCGGGAGCGCGAACGCGATCGCACCGCTTTCGCTGCACGACCGAAAAAATCTGCTGCATTACGGATCATGTGCCGCCTCTGCCGAAAAAGCTTTCCGGCAGGCGAATATCCCGCCGGACGCTGTTGATATCTGGGAACTCTGGGATGCGTTTTCGATCGATGCGATCCTCACCCGGGAAGCGATCGGGCTTGCTCCGTCAGGTGAGGGCTGGAAGCCGGACGGCCGCTATTATTCATCGATGGGAGGCTGTCTCGGGCGCGGGAACCCGCTGGGAGCTTCCGGCGCTTATCAGGTCGCGGAAGCTGCGCTGCAGATCCGCGGGGAAGCCGGCAGGTGTCAGATCGATAAGGTGAGAACGGCCTTTACGCAGTGTACCGGCGGACTGGGCGGCACGGCCGTCACTCATCTGCTTTCCTGCTGAAAACCGCATCCGTAAATTCATCTGCCGGAAGATCAGGAAAGAAGCTCTGCCATGAAAACCGGCAGAGCGTGTCTTTTAATACCTCGGGCTGCCAGGATATGCCGGTAAGATCTTTTTCCAGATTTTCGATCTCGGCCGCGCAGAAAAAATCCCCGAAAAATCGGGCGCTGCGGACAGTACCGCCGCTGACTTCCGCCCGGAAATCGATCCGGCCAGCCGCGGTGCGGAATTTATGCCGGACATTCCAGACCGGGGATGCTCCGTAGGTCCAGTTGTCGTTCCGGTAGCGCCGGTCCGCAATGGCGCTGACAGTTTCCCTGTCCGCGTCGGAAAGCTCCCGGATCTGCAGGTTTCCTCCGGTGTTAAAGCAGTCCAGGATCGCCGCCTGAAGGGATTTCGTGTCGGGGATCCCTTTCAGTTCGTTTTTGATGCAGCACACCCGGCTGCGGACCGAGCGGACCCCTTTTTCGGAAAGTTTCCCGGGGTCCGGACGCAGGACTTTCCCCAATACATCCAGATCCGAATCAAACAGGATCGTCCCGTGGACGACCGAACCGCTGCGGTTATGATAGTAAGCATTTCCGGAAAATTTCGCGCCGCGGAGGGTCAGGTCATTCCGCCCGGACAGCTCAGCCGGCAGCCCGAGACTGCGGAGCGCTTCGAGCATCGGCCTGAGCAGCAGCGAAAAATCGGCGGACGCATTCCGGGCTCCGGGGGTGATAAAACTGTAATTCAGGTTTCCGGTGTCATGATAGACAGCACCGCCGCCGGAACAGCGCCGGACGACCCGGATGCCGTGTGCTTCGGCATAGTCCCGGTCGATCTCATCGTATGCGTTCTGGTGCCGCCCGATGATGACGGACGGCGCATTGATGTAAAAAAACAGGACGGTATCGCTGATCCCGGATCCGGTCAGAATGTATTCTTCCGCAGCCAGGTTCAGCGCTGCTTCATGGCCGGAGTTGGGAATGTGGATCAAGCTGCAAACCCTCTGATGCGTGCCGCGGGGACCGGTCTTTCCCGGTCGGAAAGGTCTGTTTCCGGCACCGCCTGCCCGTGCAGTCTGACGATCCGGACACCGCGGTGGGCGTCATGTCCGGATGTGATCACACTGTCATCCACTTCGATCAGCGTCTCCCGGTCCAGTGGAATCCCGAAGATCTTCGACGGGTTCAGGCAGCAGCGCCGGAGGATATCCTCATCCGTGATCATTTTCGCGTTCCGCATGGAAAACAGCAGCGGCATCATGACTGAAAGGGCTTCGCCGCTGTTGCCGGACGGGCTGATGTAGCCGGCGGAGCTGAAACAGTCGATGTCGGCAAAATGCTGCCAGAGCGCCAGGCGGTCCTCTTCCGTGCCGAGCTTTTTGATCAGTCCCGCGCTGCCGCGGGCTTCGCTGCTGAAGAGCAGGGCCAGCGGATGGATGTCGCAGGTGACGGACAGCCCGTCCCGTTTGGCTTCACTGACGATCTCGATCTCCGGCCGGGTCGCTACGGAACACACATGGATTTTTTTGTTGTGGACCTGCGCCATGAAGACTGCCGAACCGATCTGGTTCTCATCCCCGCGCACGCAGATCGGGGTCTCCGCCGGCCAGCGGTTGAAGACCCGGCTGATCAGGTTCATGCGGACGAAGCTGTCGGCGTCCTCAAAAACCGAAAAATCGACCAGCGCTGCGGGAACTTCCGAAGCCCACTCTTCTACGGTGCGGATATTTTCGGGCGTAATAACAGCCATTTTCGCATAGTCGCAAAGCGCAGATCGGGACGGTTCATCCAGGGCGCTGAGAACATCGGCTTTTTCGGTATAGACCCTTTCCGTGACGGGGGCGGCCAGCAATGCCGTGTATCCGCTTCGAAGCGCGTACGATGTGACCTCCTGCCAGCTTCCGCCGGGGACTTCTGTTCCGATATCAATAAAACCCGGGATCCTGAGCATATCTGTTATCCTTCCGCCGGCAGCGCGCAGTCTGCCGGTAAGTTATAGCCGCCGCGTGCGCCGCAGACAGTGTTTTCATCCGCCACACCGAGCGGTGTTACGGCATAAAACTGTTCTCCGGAGCCCAGCATGCGCCAGGAGACGGCTTTTGTTTCTTTCTGCCATGGGTAATAGATCTCACCGTTGAAAAACCGGCCGTTTCCGGAAAGGGCTCCCTTTACGATAACCGGGTTCCCGGCTGAATCGTAAATAAAACCGGTCAGTTCTTCGCCGTTTTGCGAAAACCATGCGTTTGCAGGCGCGGCAGCGCCATCCGTGCGGAACGGTTCCCGGACCATCCAGCGTCCGTTCCAGTCATACCGCAGCGGTTCCGGCTGGGGTGTTTCGGGTGTCGGTGAGGGGGTGGGTGTTTCCGTCGGACGGCTGACGGCGAACCGCATCCAGAACTGGGTCGGGATGATCTCTCCGTCCGGATTGACCAGGCGGAAATGGATCTGATAGGAACCCGGTTCCGGGGGCGCTTTCAGGATCACGGCCAGGTCGACTTCCGTTCCTGGGCCGACGTTGTACATGCGTGTTCCCCAGCCGCCGGGGGTAAAATCGATCCAGTCGTTTGGCCGCAGGAAGATGGCTTTTACGGCTTCAGGCATCCCCATGTCATAATTCGGTTCCAGCATCAGTTTTGTCTCATTTTCCGTCCAGGTGCTCTGTCCCGTGTTGGTCATGCGCCAGGATTTGATGAAGAGCTGGCCCGGTTCAAGGACCGTATCATCGGGAATGGTAACATCGGTGATATTCCCGATCGAATCCTTCGCGGAGATCGGCATTTCAGCCGTGCTCAGCACTTCGAAAGTCGGTGAGGCATATTCAATCGGGACAACATCCGTGGCGGTCGGTGTGGCGGACGGGAGCGGTGTGATCGTGGCGGTCGGAAAGGGGGATGCGGTATAAGTGGGTGTTGAGGTGACAAGGACCGGCATCGTGATCGTGCTCTGCGAAAAAAGGTCATCCGCGACGGAATTGACCTTATTCCGTATCCGCTGGAGGCTGAATACGGAACATCCCGAAACTGCCATGCAGCCGGCAAGCAGGACCGATGCGGCACAGGTCTTTTTCAGCACGCCATCAGCTCCTTTCCGGGGATCGCGCCTTCGCGGAGAATGACGGCCGGTTCGGCCGCGCAGTTGATCACGGAGGAGGGCACCCCTCCGCTGCTGGGACCGCCGTCGATGATGAGATCCAGCCGGTCCCCGATCGCTTCGGCAAATTCGCAGACCGATTTTGCGGGCGGTTCGCCGGAGATGTTGGCTGAGGTGACCGCAAGCGGACCGGTGATCCGGATCAGTTCGCGGGTGAAATCCAGGTCGGGAATGCGCAGGCCGACCAGATCATTGGAGGTCAGGTCGGAGGGCAGGCCGTCTTTTTTGCGGATAATAATGGTCAGCGCTCCCGGCCAGTACCGGGCCGCCAGGCGGAGGACTTTGGCAGGAAACTCCCTGGCCACC
>CADBKS010000101.1:0-5907 GCA_902795255.1 uncultured Chloroflexota bacterium | reverse complement strand
GGCCTGGTCCGCGTCGCCCAGCAGGACCGCGATGGATTTGTTGAGACTTCGTTCCTTGATCTGGTACAGCTTTGCGATCGCGGCCTCATCCTGTACGCAGGCCGCAAATCCGTAGACTGTATCCGTCGGGATCGCAGCGATCCCTCCCCGCGCCAGAACTTCGGCCGCGGTTTTTAAAGCTTCGTTTTTCTTCTCTTCAGTGTTGATCGTTATAATTTTTGTCATATCTGTCAGCTGTTTTTATTGTCCGATGCCTCTGTCCGTTATTCGATCCGCAGCAGACGGGGCTGCCCGGCCAGATCTGCAAGGACACTCACCGAACGTTCCGGAAAAAAGGCTTCCGCGGTCCGCAGCGCAAGCTCCCGCTGCCGGTACTCGATCTCGCAGAGGATCAGACATTTTTGATTAATTTTATTCTTTAAATCCTGAAAAAGCAACCTGTAAAGATCGAATCCGTCCGTCCCGCCGTCCAGTGCGGAAAGCGGCTCGAAGCGTGCCGGCTCGATCGTCCGGCAGCTTTCCGTCGGGATATAGGGCAGATTCGCGCAGACCAGTCCGGCACCGCTGCCGAACGCGCTGAACAGATCCGCGCGGACGGCGTGAAAACGGTCTGCGCAGTGATGCCTTTCCGCATTCCGGCGGGCGGTCCGGAGCGCGCCGAAGCTGATATCCGCCGCGTTCATTGTCAGGTCCGGAAAATCGATCAGCAGGGAGACAGCGATGCAGCCGGACCCTGTGCCGATATCATATCCCCTGCGGATCTCGGGATGCTGTTTCAGCCAGGCGGCCGCCTGTTCGACGAGCAGCTCCGTTTCCGGACGAGGGATCAGGACGGAAGGATCTACAAGGAAGGAGTGACCGTAAAATTCCCATTCGCCGAGCAGATAAGGCAGCGGGACACCGTGCTTCCTTTCGGCACAGAGCGATCGGATCAGCTTTTCTTCTCCGGAAGAAAGCTCCCGTTCCGGATGGGTCAAAAGAGCAGGTCCCGAAAGACCTGCCGCTTTTTGAATGATCAGCCTTGCTTCCAGCAGGGCATCTTCCGTGATGTTGTTCAGTTCGGCAGAGAAAACCCTCTGCGCCTGCAAAAGATCCATATCTGTTCCTCGGAAAATGGCTGTTTCCTGACCCCTGAATCCTGAATCCCGAATCCTGATCTATTCCTCCTGATTCGAAACGGCCAGACGCTCGGCCTCGTCCCGCAGGATCAGTTCGTCGATAAATACATCCAGATCGCCGTTCATGACGCCGGCGAGGTTGAATGAGGAAACGTTGATACGGTGATCCGTCACACGGGATTGCGGGTAGTTGTAGGTGCGGATCTTTTCGGAGCGGTCGCCCGAGCCGATCATGGAGCGGCGTGTGGCATCCAGCTCTTCCTGCCGTTTCTGCTGTTCCATGTCATACAGACGGGCGCGCAGGATGCTCATCGCGCGGACCTTGTTCTGCAGCTGCGAGCGTTCATCCTGACAGGTGATGACCATTCCGGTCGGGATGTGGATGAGGCGGACGGCTGTGGAGTTCTTCTGAACGTTCTGGCCGCCGGCCCCCGCGGATTTGTAAACTTCGATGCGGATGTCGGTATCCGGGATCTGGATGTCAAAATCCTCGACTTCCGCAAGGACCGCGACGGTCACGGCGGAGGTGTGGATGCGTCCCTGGGATTCGGTCACGGGGACGCGCTGAACGCGGTGAGTGCCCGATTCGAATTTGAGACGGGAGTAGGCGCCTTTCCCTTTGACCATGAAGGAAATTTCCTTGTATCCGCCGACCCCGATCTCGTTGGCGGAAAGAACTTCGATGTGCCAGCGGCGGGCTTCGGCGTAGTGCGTGTACATGCGGAAAAGGTCCGCGGCAAACAGTGCCGCTTCATCCCCGCCCGTACCGGCGCGGATCTCGACGATGACGTTCTTGGCGTCCCGCGGATCTTTCGGGATCAGCAGACTGCGGATCTCTTTTTCGAGTCCATCGATGCGCGGTTTGAGCTCTTCGATCTCCATCTGGGCCAGTTCAGCCATTTCGTGATCCTGCCCGCCGGCCAGTTCTTTGGCTTCATCCAGCTGCTGCAGCGCGGACTTGTATTCACGTCCCTTCTGAACGACCTCTTCGATGTCGGAGCGTTCCTTCATCAGCTCATTGGTTTTCGTGTAATCATCCACGTTTTTTTCAATCAGCTGATTGATCTCGTTGTATCGGGCTTCGATTGCATTGATTTTGTCGAGCATAATAACATCCTGTTATTTCATTAATTTCATTCCGGCTTTGATTATAACATAGGCGCCGTGAACTTTTCCGCGAAAGGGCAGGGGTTGTGTCAGAATTTCAGGCGGCCTGAACCGGAAGACAGGTAATTCTGGCTATAATGGAAAACAGTTTTTTTATTTTGCAGAAAGGATCTTTAAAATGAAAAAAACCGTATTTGTGTTGATTCTGATGATCCTGGCAGCGGCAGTGCTGCCGGTTTTCGCAGGTGCTCCGACGGAATATGAAATTCCCGCAGTCGGAACAGAGATCAATGGATTTAAGGTCACGGATGTTTACCATTGGGAATCCTACGCGACCGATGTCGTGAAACTTGAGCATGAAAAGACCGGTTCCGTTTTGTACTGGCTTGCCAACGACAATATCGACCGTTCTTACATGATGGGTTTCAATACCCCGATCTATGACAACACCGGGATGCCGCACGTTTTTGAACACGCGACGCTCGGCGGCAGTGAAAAGTATCCGGGTGCCAATACCTTCTTTGAAATGACAGCAAAGACCAGCAACACCTTCCTGAACGCGCTCACCGGACAGTTCTATACCATGTACCCGATGGCGTCTACTTCGGAAGAACAGCTGCTGAAGTATGTCGATTTTTACATGAGCGGTCTGACGGCCCCGCTTGCGATCGAGAATCCCTACGCCATGATGCGTGAGGCATACCGCTATGAACTGCCGGATGCCGACAGCGATATCACCCTTCAGGGTGTGGTCTACAGCGAAATGCTCGGTGCGCTGACCCAGAACCGCTGGGCGAGCTACAATTACAACCGCATGATCTGGCCGAACAGTTATGTCACGACGGTCTCCGGCGGCGATCCGCTTTATATTCCGGACCTGACGATCGAAGCGCTGCGTGAATTTCACGAAACGTACTATCATCCTTCCAACGCGACGATGTACCTGACCGGCGATGTCGAACTTCCTCGTTTCCTCGAACTCCTGGATACGGAATTCCTGAGCAAGTACGATAAGAAGGAAGTGGATGTCAGCGATAAGTATTACACCCCGCTGGAACCCGGTTACTACGAACAGACCTTCTCTTACGCGGTTGAAGCCGGTACGCCGACCGATAAGGCCGCGATCATCTACTACGGGCTTCCGTTCGCGATCAGCGATTATTCCGATATGGAAGTTCTGGATTACGTCTGCAATTATATGAATGATGAATCATCTCCGCTGCAGCGTATGATGAAGGAACAGCTGCCTGAAGCTTCTGTCTCAATGTCGACCTCATGGGACCCGGAAGGAAAGGTCGCGCTTGTCTATCAGGCCACGAGCATCAACGAATCGGATAAGGATACTTTCCGGGGGATCTGTGATGCGGCGCTGAAACAGCTTCTTGAAGAGGGTGTGAACGAAGAGGTCCTGAACGGGATGCTTGTCAGAAATCAGTTTAACGATCTGATGGGGCTGGATTCTTCTTCCGTTTACCTGGACCTGTCCCAGACCATGGTCGTTTACTGGACGATTTTCGGTGACCGGGATGCATGGAAACTCGGAGCGGATTTTGAAACCAACAGGGATCAGTACCTGACGGTTGAAAATCTGAACGAAACCGCGCGCAAATACTGGTCCGAACTGGACACTGCCGTGATGGCTGTCACGGTCCCTGCGCCCGGACTGAAGGAAGAAAATGATGCCGCGCTGCGCGCGAAGCTGGATGAGATGAAAGCCTCAATGACGGAAGATGAGATCAACGCGCTTGTTGAACAGACAAAGGCTTTCAACGAATTCGTTGAGGAAAGCAACGCGATCACCATGCCGGAAGAACTGAATGCGCTTTCAGTCGAGACACTGCCGGAAGAAATGTCCTACAAGAAAGCTTCCGAAACAAAGATCGGGGATGTCCGTGTCGTCACGTCCGAAATCGAATCCCCGCTGATCCGTGTCAGCATCAGAACGGATACTGCCGCGGTGCCTTTTGAAGATCTGTTCGACTTCTTTGAATATGTCTCACTGCTCGGCAAGCTGGGCACGGAACAGTACACCCGTGAGGAACTGCCTTCAAAGATGGCGGCGGTTTCCTACGGAATGACTGCGATGAGCGGGGCATCCCAGAACAGAGAGACCCGGAAGATGGAAAATTATCTCCTGACCTCCTGGTTCGCGCTGCCGGAAACACTGGAAGACAGCTTTGCCATGGCTGAGGAGATCCTCTTCCATACGGATTTCAGTGATTATGACTATATCCGTGCGGATGCGGCACAGAGTTATGCCACAAATCAGATGTATATGGATAGCAACGGCCTTGCCTACGCGGTCCAGGCTGTTGCTTCCCACTATTCGGACCTGGCAAAATATAATTACTATGCCAATACCGAAGCCCAGATGGATTATTGGGACAAACTTTCCAAATATACAGATGCCGAAATGGATGCGCTGGTCGCGAAGTTTGACGGTTTCCGCGATATCGTCCTGAATAAAAACAATGCCATCCTGACTGTGGTGGGGAACAGCGAAAACATCATGCGTTCGGCTGCACTGGGATATGATCTCATCGGATCTTTCTCCGATACAGTCTATGAACCGGTGGACTATGCCGCGCAGATCGCCGATCTGCCGCTCCACACGGCTATCGTGACCGGCGGCAATGTCGTCTATAACATTGCCGGTGCGGATTTCAGCGAGTTCGGTTTTGACCTGGATGACGGCGGCCTGCGGGTGGTTGAAAATCTTGTCGATGACAAACTGCTTTACCCTGAACTCCGTGTGAAGAACAGTGCCTACGGCGGATACACTTTTGTGACGGCCGATTATGTTCTCGGCATGTATTCCTACCGTGACCCGAAGGTCGCTGAGACCTTCAGCGTTTATGAGACTGCCGGAGATTTCCTGCGCGGTCTGGAAATCAGCGAGTCTGAGCTTGCCGGTTATATCACCGCTGTTCACGGTAGCCTGACCTCACCTGTCGGTACGGTCTCTGCTGCCATCAGGGGCATCAGCGATGCGGTTTCCGGTGTTGACACCTACGAAAGCACCATGCGCAAGATCCGTGATATCAAGGCTTTCAAACCGGAAGATATCGCTGCTTATGCTCCGCTCTTTGAGTTCCTTGGTTCTGCGGAAGCTCCGCGCGCCACGGGCGGGTCAAAATCCATGATCGAAGCGAATGCGGACCTTTACGAGTACATCAACTACAATCTGATGAGTGCCGAAAGTGAAGCGGCCGATGAACTGCTCGGTCAGATCAGCAGTCTTTCCGCAGGTGAAATTCAGGAAATGGTAGCCGCCATGGATCAAACCGAACTGGACAGCCTGTTGGTTTATGCGATGCAGTATTTCGCGGATCCGAATACCGGTGAGGTTGAACCCGCGGATGTGTTCGCGATGATCGGTTCCATCATGAATAAGGACTGGACTGAGGAACAGACAGCCGCAGCCGGGGCGAAACTCGAGGAAGCTGCCGCTTCAGTGTCAGATCCTGAAAGCGGAGACGCCGGGCTCTGGGCGCAGGCCATTGATACGGTCTTCGGCGGTCTTTCCCAGGAGAATCTGATGAGCTGGGTCGAATCGATGCAGACCCATGCGCCGGAAGGCTATCAGAAGGTCCTGGAATCGGAAGAAACGCTTTCCAACCTGTTGGAAGGCATTTTCGGGGCCTACGTCGAACAGCCGGCGGAGTGACCGGTTCCCTTCAGT
>CADBKS010000100.1 GCA_902795255.1 uncultured Chloroflexota bacterium | reverse complement strand
GCTCGAACCGGCACTGGATATCTCGGGGCTGAACGCCGCGAAGCTGGCCGAGACCGCCTCCCGGGTGTTCACGCGGAAAAAGCCGGCCAAAGCGCTGGAGACGGTGATGCGCAAACCGCGTCTGAGCATTCATGACAAGATCACCCTGCTGGTGGACCGGATCCGCAAATCGACGGTGATCCGCTTTTCCAGCCTGCTGCGGTCGCGCAATAAAAACGAGACCGTGGTGACCTTTCTGGCGATGCTGGAGCTGATCAAACAGAACGCCGTCACGGCCCGGCAGGACAGCAACTTCGCCGAGATCGAGATCGAACGCTCCAGCAGCTTTGACGAGACGCGGGAGTTTCATTCCGAATTCGGGGACTGACGGGTGTCCCCGCGGAACTTTTGTGAAGGGACCGCCGTCCTTTATTCAGATGCAGCAGGCCCGGAAAAGCAGCCGGCGGGCCTGAGCCCCGGACGGGGCGGTGCGCTGACACGATCAATGACCGCGCTGCCGGCTGACGGTCACCGGTGAATGAATTATGCTCTTGATCTATTCTCTTGCTCATTTTTGTGTGGATTTCGGCTGCGCTTACTTTATTTACAGCCGCTTTCTCAATCCGTGGCAGTGGACACTGTGCCTGGTGCTGTATAATTTCTGCGCCTTTGCCATGCAGGCTCCGCTGGGCCTGCTCGGGGACCGCTTTAACCGGAATGCCGTGTATGCGGCGGCCGGCTGCGTGATCGTCGCCCTTTCCGCCTTTCTTTCGAAATATGCGGTCCTTGCCTGCATTATTGCCGGGCTCGGCAACGCGCTTTTCCATCTCGGCGGCGGGATCGACACGCTGAACGAGAGCGGCTAAAAGTGCGGAAAACTGGGCGTTTTTGTTTCTCCCGGCGCTTTCGGGATCTTTTTCGGGACCCGGCTGGGACGCGCGAAGGCGCTGAATATGTACTGGGTGATCGGCGGGCTGGCACTTGCCGCTGTGCTGATTCTGCTGTCGGCTGCCCGGAAAAATCTGCTGCGCCGTTCCGGCAATGTTCCCGTTTCCTTTGAAGGGATCAATGCCCCCGGGGTGATTCCGGCCGCGCTCTGCTTTTTCCTTGTGGTGTGCCTGCGGTCCTTCGCCGGGAGCAGCATGGCTTTTCCCTGGAAATCCGTGGGGCAGTGGGCGGTGATCAACACCTGCGCGGTCGTTTTCGGGAAGACAGCCGGCGGGTTCCTGGCGGACCGGTTCGGTGCGGTGCGCTCCACCTGGGTCACACTGGGTGCGGCCGCGCTGCTTTTCCTCTTTTCGGACCATCCGCTTCCCGGCGTGCTGGCGGTCTTCCTCTTTAACATGACCATGCCGGTGACGCTGGGCGCGCTAGGGCGGATGCTCCCCGGTGTGAAGGGCTTCGCTTTCGGAACGCTGACGCTTGCTCTGTTTGTCGGCCTGGTACCGATCATGCTCTGGCGTTCCCTGACGGGCCTGCCGGTCTGGAGTTACAGCGTGATGGCGATCCTTTCCGCCGGGCTGCTGCATTTCGGTTTCCGGAAAGGACGGATCCGGTGATCCCGGCACGGATCCTGCTGCCGGGACTGGCTATCAGCCTGGCAATGACGCTCGTGTGCGAACTGGCGTACGCACTGGGCTGGGGTGTCCGGGACCGCCGGGACCTGGTGCTCTGCGCACTCGTCAATGTGCTGACGAACCCGATCGTGGTGCTGATTTTTTATTACGTCTGGTATCACCGGCCGCCGGTCAAACAGGGAATCGTGACCTTGGTGACCGAGATCCTTGCGGTGGTTACGGAAGCGCTGCTTTACCGCCGTTTCGCGCGGACGATCCGCCGGCCATGGCTCTTCGCGGTCAGCGCGAATGCCTTCTCTTATGCGGTGGGAGAGCTGATCAACGGGATCCGTTAGGCCTCCTGACCGCGCTTTGTTTTTTATCGGAGGGAGTATGAAGAAAGTTTTGTTTCTGGTTTTGCTGAGCGCGGTACTGGCGGGCGTTCTGCCGGCCGGTGCTGATCTGATCTGGACGCCTCTGGACGAGTATTTGTCACACTGCGATTATGGAGACACGCTCAGTTATGTTGTGGCCAGGCCGCAGGGCGGGGCACAGGTCATCGACCTGCCGCCGGACGGGAAGCCGGTGCTTTTTGCGGAAAACGGATCGGAGATCGTCACCTTTGCTGTCTGCGGACCGGAAACGGATCAGTGGGTCTGGGTGAAGGGGCTGCGCCGCCCCGGAGAAACAACGTTCCATAAGGATGATTACGGTTTTCTGCCGATGACGGTTCTGGTACCGGCATACAGTTCGGAGCTGTTCACCGAACAGCATGAGGAAGAGATCCTGCCCTTTGCAGAAGATGCGGACCTGTGCGCTGCGCTGCCTGTATCGATCCGGAAATACCCGGGATCTGCGGTGGAAGTGTATGAGATCACAGATACGGACAGCAGCTATTGCGGAGATGCGGCGAAAGTCCGGGAGAGTTACGGGCTGGACCGGGTCTATACGGACCGGGACGGGAACCGCTGGGTCCGTGCAGGGCTTTCGGTTTTTGAACCTTTCAAAGAGGGATGGATCAATATCGGCCCTGCGGAAAACGCCGGGAACTGAACCGCCGGGCGGCCACGGGTTCGTTTGTTTTTGAGAGAAGCATGGGAGGTATATGATGAAAAAGGCTTTTCTGCTCAGTCTGGTGTTCATGCTGCTGGCGGCTGCTTTGCCGGCCGCGGCGGATTCCGTCTGGATGCCGATGGATGACTATTTTATGTCGACATGGAGCCCTGACAGTGATAACACCTGTGTGTCCCTGGAACGTCCTTACTATATGGGCGCCGGATCGGAAGGATTCGTGACCGCGGTACGGACCCCGCTGGACCGCACTCCGCTGCGGGCGTATCCGAACGGGACGGAGTTCAAGATCTCGTTCGTGTGCGGGAAGGGCGACGACCTTTGGGGCGCTGTTGAATCGATCCGCCCGTACGGGCAGTCCGCTTTTCAGACGGACTATACCGCTTCCAGCGGCTATATCGCATTCGGGGACCTGGTCCGCTCTTACGATGCCGAAGCTTTCATCGGGGCCCATTCCAAAGAGATCCATGCTTTTGCCGAAAACGGCTATGATCTGTGTTCCGGTGCGGAGTTCGTTCTCTGGACCGCACCGAACTCCGGGGTGCAGCTCGAGTATGTTACGAAGGATTATATTTCCTTCCTGTGTATGGACTATGATCCGCAAAGCTCTTATCGTATGTTCAATTTCGGCGGTTACTATATCGATGAGTACGGCAACCGCTGGGTGGAGGTCACGCTGCGCCGTTCCTATGAGCATGGCTGGTTCTGCCTGGACCGTATGACGGACGGCGGGATCAAACCGGGGTATTGAGCCCCGGGTATGCTGCCCGGCCGGCAGCCGCGGAAATTGTAAATTATGATGAAAAGAACCTCCCTGCGGAGGTTCCTTTTTTATCGCAAGCCGGGGGCGTTTTGGCGGGAAATGTCGCCCGGTGGACGACCATTCTTTTTTCATTCCCGATATACTGTAATCATCATAAACAAACGGAGAAAAAGGAGAAAACGATGCGGACGATTCGTGTAACAGGAAAAGGACAGCTTAAGGTTTACCCGGATATGACGGTGATCTCGATCGAACTGGAAGGCCGGTACCCGGCTTATGATGATACACTGCGGCATTCTTCGGAGGATACCGAAAAACTGAAGAGCATTCTGGCGCCTTTCGGGTTTGAGCGGGCGGATCTCAAAACCGTGAGCTTTGATATCGATACGGAATATGAAAGCTATGAGGAACGACAGTGGAAGCGGACCGAGTATAAGCGGCGCCTAATCGGTTATAAATATACTCACCGGATGAAGGTCGAGTTTGAGTCGGATAATGACCGGCTCGGCAGGATCCTTTACGCGCTGGCGGCCTGCGAGCTGAAACCGGAATTCCGGATCAGCTATACCGTCCGGGATCCGGAAGCGGCGAAGAACGAACTGCTGGGCAGGGCTGTGTCGGATGCGAAGGCAAAGGCGGCTGTGCTGGCAGAGGCCGGCGGGGTCCCGCTGGGGAAGATCCAGGCTATCGATTATTCCTGGGGTGAGGTCCGCTTTGAGGCTGAGCCGATGAGACGTTTTGCGGGCGGATTTGAGTGTCCGGATGCTGCTCCGATGGCAAAGTTTGATATCGACATCGAGCCGGATGACATCGAGGTCTCCGACACGGTCACGATCATCTGGGAGATCGGCTGATCCCGCGGACATCACTCCCCGCCGGGCCGCCCGTCTGCTGAAAACGGCAGCTCTGTTTTCAGCAGACGGGGCCAGGATCAGGCGGCCGGAAATACGGAGGCGCAAATGTTTAATATCTTTTCGGCAGGAACGGTCAGTTTCTGGGGCTGTTACCGGAATGACGGCCTTCATCTTTTCCATGAGATCGATGATGACGAAGCCGGCATCAGGAGCCAGCAGGAGTTTATCATTCCGCGGGAAGACACGGAGAAGCTGTTTGGACTGATCAGTGAGAAGGAGCTCATCGAAAGGGGCCGGAAGACAGGCTCGTCGGGGCTGCTGGCGTATTTGGACGCGCAGGGCATATCTTACCGGCGGCAATTTTCGGATCAGGGGCAGGACAATGGATAAAACAAAAGAAAGAAGGACCCAGCCGAAAGGGTGCGAAAGCATTGAGAATGCGGTCGGGCGGTTCCATTTGGCCGCGACGAAGGAAAACCTGGTCCGGGTGCTGGAAGCGATCCGTTCAGCAATGCACGAGGACGGCCGCTTCATCATCCCGGTCATTCCTTCTCAGGAGGCCTTTGACCTGATCGACGCCGATAACCTCCGGGCCGGGCAGAGCTTTACGACAGACAAGACGATCGCCTTCCGGCTCCTTCCGGTCGATGATGCAGAAGGGAAGAAATGGCAGCCTGTTTTCACCTCGCGGGCCGAATACGAAAAAGGAGAAAGCTGTTCTACGGTCACTTATGACATCCGTCCGCTGCTGAAGAGTTTCCGGAACGCTGCCGAAGAAGGGCTGGTTATCAATCCGTACGGAAAGGCCTTCCTGCTCCGGAAAGACCTGATCCGGATGATTCTGGACGCGGATACGCCGGAAAACCGGATCTGTTTTGCTGTCGGGGATATCACGGAACTGGATGTGGATGTGATCGTGAACGCCGCCAACAGGTCGCTCCTGGGCGGGGGCGGCGTTGACGGGGCCATTCACCGCGCGGCCGGTCCGGGGCTGCTGGCGGAATGCCGGGGGCTGAACGGCTGCCGCACCGGGGAGGCAAAGATCACAAAGGGGTACCGGCTGAAGGCACGGTATGTGATCCATACGGTCGGACCGGTTTATGATCCGTCCCGGAAAGCGATTTGTGAGGCTTTGCTGCGCAGCTGTTACCGCAGTTCGCTGGATCTGGCGAAACAGTATGACCTGCATTCCATCGCTTTTCCCGCCATCTCCACCGGCGCTTACCGCTATCCGGCGCGGGCTGCCGCATCGGCTGCTTTGTCTGCGGTCCGGGAGTGGCTCGCCGAAAACCCGGATCACGGCATGACCGTGGTGATGTCCTGTTATGATGAAAGGATGCGGGACTGTTACCGCAGTGTCATGGCGGACACCGAATGCTGTCAGGACGCCGCGGAGGACTGACCGGAAGGCAAAGCAGTCTGTTTTCACCGGCTCATTATGCGGCAGCGGAACAGGCTGTTTTGACTCCTGCGGATCAGATCAGCGCCTCTTTCATTTCCGGTTTTCCCGTTTTCTGTGTCTTCCCGTCATTTGACAGTTTTCGGAATTCCTGTTACCATTATGCCGTTTTGTTACGGAGATCATAATGTCACAGAAACAGACTTTTACCGAAGGGAAGATCTACGGGCCGCTGGTCCGATTCATGCTGCCGCTGCTGTTCGCCAACTTTCTGCAGGCCTTATACAGCGCGGGGGATATGCTCATCATCGGTCTGTTCGGCACCACCGGCGACGTTTCGGCCGTCTCGACCGGGTCCGGGATCGTGGATATGGTCCGGACGATCCTCGCCGGACTTTCCATCGGTATCACCGTCCTGCTGGGGCAGAAGCTCGGGAAAGGGAAACCCGGGGAAGCAGGGCAAGTGGTCGGCACCGGTGTATGGTCCTTCGGTATCCTGGGACTGGTCCTGACTGCGCTGCTGTTTATCCCGGCTCCGTTATGGAGCAGACTGATGCAGGCCCCGGAAGAAGCTTACCGCAGCACGGTCCTCTACATCCGCATCTGCGCGCTCGGGACGCTCTTTGTCGCCTGGTACAATGTTCTCGGCGCCATCTTCCGCGGTGTGGGGGACTCCAAAACACCGCTGATCATTGTCTCCGTATCTTTTGTTCTGAATTTTCTGGCGGATATGATCCTCGTCGGGCATTTTAAACTCGGTGCGGGAGGTTCGGCCATCACCAACGTTTTTGCGCAGGCCCTGAGCGTCCTTATGGGCGTGCTGATCATCAGACGGCGCCGGCTGCCCTTCCCCTTCCGGACAGAGATGATCCGGAAAGAGACCGAACACCTGCGGATCATCTTCAAAGTCGGGCTCCCCATGGCCCTGCAGGACCTGCTGGTCTCCCTTTCCTTCCTGGTGATCATCGCCATCATCAATGATCTCGGCGTCGCCGCCTCTGCCGGTGCCGGCGTGGCGGAAAAGGTCTGCGCCTTCATCATGATCGTCCCCGGATCTTTCTCGCAGGCCCTTTCGGCCTATGTGGCGCATAACATCGGCGCCGGGAAACCGGAACGGGCGCTCCGCAGTCTCCTTTACGCCGTCCTGACCTCCATTGTTTTCGGTACCGCGATGTTTTTCCTGGCGTTCTTCCGAGGGGATCTGCTGATCGGCCTGTTCGTCAGCGGAAAGCCCGAGGTAACAGCTGCGGGTGCGGATTACCTGCGCGCCTACGGGATCGACTGTCTGCTGACACCCTTCCTTTTCTGTATGCACGGCTTCTTTATCGGGGTCGGGCACACGGCTTTCGTCGCCCGGGAAGGTGTGCTGGGCGCTTTCGGGATCCGTATCCCCGTCTCCTGGTTCATGAGCCGCCGTCTGCCGGTCTCCATGTTCCGGGTCGGGCTCGGCATCCCCTGTGCTACCGTCGTCCAGATCATCGCTGACCTCATCTACCTACGGCACTGCCTCAAACACCCGGAAACCATGCGCCCCCTGGAAGAAGACTGACCCGCCGGATGAGTCAAAGCATCTTGTTTCCGCTGATCTGAATTGGAATAGCAGAGCTGGCTGTTTTTGGTTTTCGCCCGCTCATTCGCGGGCTCCAAGGGGTCATTCAAAATTTCGAATGGCTTGACTTTTAACGCCACTCGGGTACAATAAAAATGATGTGGCGCGATGGCGGAATCGGCAGACGCATCAGACTTAAAATCTGACGATGGTGACATCGTGTGGGTTCGACCCCCACTCGCGCTACTCAAAAACCCGGGAGAACTCTTCCCGGGTTTTCTGTTCTTTTTTCCGTGCGGGCGATCCCCGCTGTATACAAGCCGTCCGTCCGTTTCTGCGGGCTTCGTGTCAGACCAGATCCTTTATTTCCCGCAGATCCTTCACGATAAAGGTCTCTTTTCCTGTCGGTTCCGCGGCACTGCCTTCCGGAAGGAACAGAATGCTTTTAATGCCGGCATTGACCGCGCATTCAATATCCAGTGACCGGTCCCCAACATAAAAAGTGCTGCTTTTGTCCAGGTCATGTTTCCGGATCAGATAAAGGACCGCGGCCGGATCCGGTTTCCGGGGAAAGCCGTCTTTCCCGGTGATGATCTCCTCAAAATAATCATACAGACCGATATTTTTCAGAACCGTTTGGGTAGAGGTCCCCTTGTGGGTGAAAACAAAATTCGGGATCGATCGCTCCCTGAGACAGTGCAGAAGTTCCGCGGCATGGGGCATGGGCGGAATATTCAGCTTGCGGCTGTCGTTGATTTCGGAAAACCTTGCCTTCACCTGTTCGAAAGGGATCCCGGTCTCTTTTTCCTTTTGGGTAATAAAGTCACCGACTGAGCGTATAATGACTTCGCGCCGGATCTCCTCAGGATCGGGATCAATACCGAACTCCCGGAACGCATCCTGCAGACTTGATACGATGATCCCGTAGGAATCCAGCAGGGTCCCGTCCAGATCCCAGATAAATGCCGTTTTATTCATCAGCGTTACCTTCCCGTTCCGTAATTGTTGTCCGGCCTTCCGGCTGAATGGCAGACCGGGCCTGTTTTTATTTTATTACGGTTCTTTCTGCCTGAAGAAAAGGTGCTGACCGGAAATCGCTTCATGAGCCGGCTGTTTCTAAAGTGATTCTAAGGCTGTGCGTGTATGATAAGGTTTAAGAGGCGCATCCGCTGATTTCGGAATCTAACGTCCGCAGCCGGAACCGAACCGGGAACTCACTTCCCGGAGACGGCTGCATTGCGGAAATGAACCTCGATGTGAAAAATGATAAGAAAGGAATCTTTATAATGAAAAAACATCTGTGGACAATATGCTATTCTGCAGTCTTGTTCATGTTTACACTTTATATTGCTTTGGATACATTTGTGATCTCTTCCGTCTATCAGGCTGACGCTTCGGCGGTAAACCTGGCGCTGTTTGATGAACAGTCCGTGGATAACGATCGGATGACGGAAGCGTTGGCAGTGAACCCGGCGGAGAGCGGTGAAGGATCATCTGTTTCGGAAGAAGCAAACAGCGTAAAAACGAATCGGGTATCCGCTTCAAGAGGGAAAACAAGGAAAACCTCTGCATCCCAAACCGGGCCCGCATATGAAAAGACCTCGGTCTCTGAAGTGAATCTGCAGCAGGTTTCGGGATCTGCATCAGCCGGTGCGGACGTTTCCGGTGAAAGCCTGAGTAAGCAGACCGGTACTTATGAGGATGAAAATATTAAAATCACGCTCAAAGAGTACAGCGTGAACGGTACAACGGTATACGCGGCGGATGTTCAGCTGACTTCCGCACGTTATCTCAGAACCGCACTGGCCAATAACGCTTACGGAAAAAACGTGACGGATACGACCTCCAACATTGCCGAAGATAATGATGCGATCCTGGCGATCAACGGGGACTATTACGGTGCGCAGGAGCGCGGATATGTGATCCGCAACGGGATCGTTTACCGGGATACGCCCGGTAAAACGGATGTGCTCTGCATTTACGCGGACGGTTCCATGGGGATCGCTGATCCTTCGGAAGTCACGGCCCGGGAACTTGCTGACAGCGGTGTCTGGCAGGCTTTCTCTTTCGGCCCGGTACTGGTCGCGGACGGAGCAGTCAGTATTGATCCTTCGGCTGAAGTCGGAAAGGCAATGGCTTCCAACCCACGGACCGCGATCGGGATCATTGATAATCTCCACTACCTTTTTGTGGTTGCTGATGGCCGGACTGCGGAAAGTGAGGGGCTGTCCCTTTATGAGCTCGCGCAGTTCATGGAGCAGCTCGGTGCTGAGACAGCTTATAACCTTGACGGAGGCGGTTCTTCGACCATGGTCTTTATGGGTGAAGTCGTCAATTATCCGACAACGAGCGGAAACAGAATGTCAGAAAGGAGTGTCAGCGATGCGGTCTGTATCGGCTATTAACAATAAAAAGGAAACAATGATCTGGCTGTATATAGCCCTTGGATGCATGGTATTCGCATTCATCTATGAAATGTTCAGCTTCGGTGTATATTCCGCCGCAATGATCTGTATGGGCTTTGTGCCGCTGGTTCTTGGCGCATTGCCGTGCATCATGATGCGCACAGGCACGAACCGGCTCTGGAATGACGGAGTGCTGTGCATTACCCTGGGTCTGCTTCTGACGGGCGTGCTGGAAATATACGGCACCTCGAGCATCTATCCGGTGATCCTGCTCTGTTTCGGTACCGGTCTTGTCATCATCGGCGCATGCGGCTGTATCTGGGAAAGGAATCATCAGAAAAACTGATGCATTGAATAAGCAGATTATTTTGGAAAGACACCCGGTTCATACGATAATGAAGGCGGAGGAAACGATAATGGTTAAATTTACACATGATCAGATCAGCCCGCATATCATCAGAATCATCGAGCCGGGTGTCTACTGCTATCTTGTCAAAGGCACAGAGAAAGCACTTCTGATCGATACCGGCTGGGGAATCGGGGATCTGCGCGGATATGCGGAGTATCTGCTGCAGGGCCTGCCGTACACCGTGGCCGTATCGCACTGCCATGTCGATCATGTCAACGGCGCCGGTCTGTTCGATGAAGTATATATGAGCGAAAAAGACTGGTTTATGTATGACGC
>CADBKS010000099.1 GCA_902795255.1 uncultured Chloroflexota bacterium | reverse complement strand
TTCTATCAGCAGTGAACCAGCCAAGGTCGCCTGCATTGCTTGCGGTAGAATCCGTTGAAACTTCTGCCGCGACATCACCCCATTCCTCACCATTATTGATGCGTTCAAGAGCTGCAAGCGCTTCTTCTTCGGTTTCAACAAGGATGTGACGTGCCCAGACCATATCAGCCGTGCGCGGAACGGTGGTTTCGATTTGATCTCTAACCTTCTGTTCGAGAAGCTCGTATTTCAGTTCCTTCTTCAGGAAATCCTTGTCATAATAGAAGTTGTTCGCAAAGTAATAAGATTCATACTGTTTGAACATATCTTCTGTGTAGACAGTAGGCGTCGGAGCAAGGGTCGGTTCAGCAGTCGGTTCGGGTTCGGATACTTCTTCCTCAGCTGCAGGTTCTTCCGCAGGAGCTTCGGTTTCCTCAGTCACTGCTTCTTCAGCCTCTTCGGAGACTTCTTCAACAGCTTCTTCAATACCGGCTTCGATTTCGGAAGTAACATCCTGGATCTTTTCCGCAGTTTCTTCTACTGCTTCTTCGACAGCCGCTTCGATATCTTCCTGGGTTTCGGCATCAGAAGCGGTTTCAGTTTCTTCAGCCGGAGTTTCAGCTTCTTCTTCGGCAGCTTCGGTCGGAACCGGAGTTTCGGTGTAGCGAAGGATAGCCAGCTGTTCTTCGGAAACAGTCGGAGTCGCTTCAAAAGGTTCGGAGGTCGGGGCAGCTGTCGGGGTACCGTTCGGGTAATAACCGAACATTGACTGATACTGCGCTTCCACCTCTTCATCACTCACGGAGATACCTTCCTTCTCCGCACCGTAAGCCATAACACGCTGATCGATCATGTTGCTGAGAACAGTCTGGCCGAGAATACCTTTATAAGCATCGGACATCTGCATCGCATACTGTTCGCGTGTACTGTCATCAACGCTCATGCCAAACATGGCATAAAGCTGCTGCATATAAGCATAGTTATTATTGATATTGGAACGCTGCAGACTGACTGCGGACTGGTATTCATCCAGTTTGATCGTTTCATTACCGACTTTTGCAACGGTCTTGCGGGAAGGTTTATTGATAATACCGACAATGATCCCGATAATAACAGCTAAAACGATAATGGCAAGAGTGATTAAACCGAAAAGCTTCAGCCTTTTCAGCTGTTTTTCTTCTTCATCTCTCTTCTGCCGATTCGTTTTATTGTTCTGACGGGGATTTACGACTTCATTTTTTTCATTAACTGCCATTTTTTACTTCCTTCTAAAAATGGGCACAGAGCTCTTCACTCTATGCCCACTGTTATATTGAAATAAATTAGCGGACAACGTCCTGGTACGGCTCGGAAGTGAAAGGCAGCAATGCGATCTGGCGAGCGCGTTTCACAGCGTATGCAATTGCGCGCTGATGTTTGGCACAGGTCCCGGTCTGACGGCGGGGACGGATTTTACCTTCTTCGGTTACAAAACGGCGGAGCAGATCAGCGTTTTTGTAATCGATCTTTACGGTTTTATCTGAACAGAACTGGCAAACCTTCGGGCGAGCAACAAAACGACGGGCACCACCGCGATGTTCCTGCTGTTCATTCATCATTTCTTCACTCATTTTAATCTCCTGAACGGTTTTGATACCGTTTGATCAGTCTTATTTAATTAGTCTTCTTCGACAACAGTGATCATTGAACGCATGATGCTTTCAACGAACCGCATGTTCTGGCTCAGTTCCTTCACGGCAGCGGGTTCCAGGTTGGCGGTGATCAGAACATACTGACCGTCGTGCTGCTTGCGGATGCGATAAGCCATTCTTCGTTTGCCCCAGTTGTCAACGCTGACAACTTCGCCCTTACCATCAGCGATCCAACCCTTGATCTTCTCAACAACGCTGTTGAGGTTTTCCTCATCAAGATCCGGCTGGGCAATGAAAATGATTTCGTACTTGCGCATGTTTATTTCTCCTTTCCATGGGATTATTTCCGTGCGAAACGGAAACGGAAAGATTGCTCTTTGAGCAAACCTTTTTGATTATATCATTTACTTCCGAAAAATGGAAAATTCATTTTGAAATTAATACATTCACGAACGCTATTAATTTCGGAAGGAAAATACACAGCCCTACCACAACACTTCCGATAGCCAGAATCAGCACGCTGCCAGCGGCCAGATCCTTTGCCTCCTTGGCCAGCTGCCGTTTTTCGATGGTGACCAGATCCACGTTTCTCTCGACTGCCGAATTAACCGCTTCTGCCGCCCAAACAGCTGCCATTGTCAGAAACAATACAGCCCACTCAATGAGGCTTACCCGAAAAATGATTCCGGCAGCAATAACCGCTGCGGTAAAAAAAAGATGGATGCGGGTATTTTGCTCTTTCTCCCATAAATTACGGATGCCCGCCCAGGCATAAACGAAAGAATGCAGTCTTTGCTTCAAAAATTTAAAAATCAAAATCTTCTCCCGGTCGCCGGTTCAGTACCACGCCGCACTTATCCAAATACTCATTCTGCAGGGCCCACATCTCTTTCCGTTCCGCATCGTTCATATGATCATACCCGAGCAGATGGAGCAGTCCGTGGATCTCAAGCAGGGCTACCTCGTTCTCGAATGGATGGCCGGATAACTGAGCCTGCTGTTCAGCCTGCTTTGCACAGATCAGAATATCACCGAGGTACTCGGTCCCTGTTTCCGGATCGATCTCACCGTCCGATTCAAAAGACAGCACATCGGTAACAGCATCCACATCCCGATAGGTCTTATTCAGATTTCTGATCTCTTCCGGCTCGACAAAAATCAGAGAAAATTCCGGCATATCCTCATAGAAGTCCCGGAGAACGGTATCGGCGATATCATATAGTTTCTTTTCATCCAGCTGAATATCTTCACTCAGTCTTTCACGGTCAAGATTCATTTGCTCCCCTTATGTTTTTATTACGAATTCAAATCGTTCATTTTTTACCGTCAGCATCCGCCTCTTCAGCTGATTTTTCCTGAAGCGAAGCTGGATAGAGGACGCGCGGATGATAAATATTCTGCAGGACCCGTTCAAAGGATTTTCTGGCTGTCGAAAGATCCTTGAATGAAAGCGGAGTTTCATCCATCTGTCCGCCGGTCGTATACAGGTTGAAAGTGCTTTTCACCAGTTCGGCGATCTGTTCATTGTTCGAAGGCTTCTCCGCTCTGGCTCTTGCCTCAACAGTATCTGCCAGCATGACGAGTGCCGTTTCCTTCGATCTTGGTGACGGTCCCGGATAAGTATAATCCGCGGGGTCCACATTTTCCTCCCCGTACTTTTCGACAGCCTCACCGTACTGATAACGGGTCATATTCGTACCATGATGTTCACGGATAAAATCGATGATCCGCTCCGGAAGATGATGCTGGTGAGCCAGCTCGACGCCGTCACTGATGTGTTTCATGATCGTTGCAGCCGCTTCCTTCGGTGTCAGATCCTTATGCAGATTGAGATTGCCGGACATCTGGTTTTCAACAAAGAAGGAGGGATTCATCGTTTTCCCGACATCGTGATACATCGCACCCGCGCGGGTCAGCAGCGAATCAGCCCCGATATCCCTGGCAGCCTGTTCAGCAAGGTTGGATACCTGAAGCGAATGCTGGTAGGTACCCGGAGCGTTCTGCAGCAAATATTGCAGCAGCGGAGAATCAGGCCGGAGCAGTTCCATCAGCTGCATCGGTGTCGTGATCCCGATCCAGCCCGAGATCACATAATGCGAGACGATCGCAAGGGTTGCCGCGATCAGACCGCTCAGGACCACCGATCCGGAGATCGAAACGATCCCGGTGGTATCGGGATTCACGGATGAATTGACATACTGATAAGAGATCGTCACCGGAACACAAATAAGTCCGGATAAGATCCCCGTTTTCAGGAAATTGCCGATGTTTCTCTGCTTTCCGAGGATAACGACCGCAGCGATCGAACTGACGATGTAATACACGCAAATACCGACGGAATTTGAAAAATCATACGGGATCAGAATGGAAAGGATGATCGACATTACCACGGCCGGTGAATTCCCGAAGAGGCTTGCGACCGTCATACCGAACGCGGAGGTCGGAAACATATACGGCACCAGCGTATGGTTCGGGGTAAGCATTCGGCCAACGATGAAATACAGCAGGAACAGGATCGAAACGACGAGCCAGCTCGTAAAACCGTTGATCCCCGTATTTTTGGTAACGCGCAGATAGGCCAGGAAAAATGCTCCCAGCCCCGCAATAATGGAAATGACGGAGATATATTTTCCGGGATTATTCTGGGATACGACAAGTCCCATCTTGTTCAGCGCTTCATAGATCAGCTCCGTAACGATCTGCCCCTTCTGGACGACCGTCTGATTGAACACAAATGTCCGCTCCCGCGGCTGAACGGCTGCACTGGCCTCAGCCTTGCTCTTCTCGGTAAGCTCCGCACTGTACAGGCTGTTCGCGGCAACATAACGGCCGACGATCGTTGTAACAAGGTTCGTTATCGGCTGATTGATATAGTAATTGATCATCGCCGGGATGCTTTCGATCGCCGTAACGACCTGTGTTTCCCGGATCGAACTCTGCATTACATTCTCAAGAACGCGGATACTTTCCTCCTGCAGCGTTCCCCAGTCTTCCGCTTTCAGGTCGAGAAGCTGTTCGATCGTACTCTCGTCAAAATCCGCAACACTGATCGCTTTAATATCCGATATTTTCTGCAGCCGGGAAGAATACTCGTCTCCCCGAACGATCGTTATATATTGAAAGGTATACCGAAGGTTCTGAACCTGATTTCTGGAAATCGTCGGATCAGCCGGCAGATAGATATTATTGACATTATCCGCCGCATCCTTTTTCGCTTCCTCCGTCAGAATATCACTGACATACGTGATCGTTCTGGGCGCGGTTATATCTTTAGTTGCGACATCCCCGACCCTGATCCCGTAACTGGATCTGCGCAGCGAGATCTGGGTGGTAAGCAGCAGGAATATAACAATACACACGACGATGAAAAGGAACACCGTCGGGTTGATCACTCCGGAACGCTTCGGCTTTTTTTCCATTTTACGAAAGCAGTTCTTTCACGGTCTTGCTGATCTGATCATTGGCTGCAAGCCCTTTTACCCGCGGCATCAGGGCTTTCATCACCTTCCCCATATCAGCCGGAGACTGCGCCCCGGTTTCGGCAATGACTTCCCGGACTGCTGCGGCCAGTTCTTCAGCCGACATTTGTTTGGGAAGAAGCGATTCAATAAGCGCAATGTCTTTTTCTGCTTCGGCACCGGCTTCCGGCCGTCCGCTCTTCTGAGCTTCTGCAAGGGTTTCTTTCCGGATCTTCAGTTCTTTCTGAAGGATCCCCGTAACTTCCACATCATCAAGCTCTTTCCCGCCGGTTTTTTCCGCAAACTTTACCGAAGAAAGGATCATCCGGTAGACTCTTTTTCCGTCTTCATCATGGGAACGCATCGCGTCCTTCAGCTTATCATTGATCGTCTCTTTGATGCTCATATTGCTCCTTTCCCGGTCATCTGATGATGATCAGGTCATAAATACTCTCCAGCAGCCGCTCACTGATGCCGCTGATCTCCAGCAGATCTTCTTTCGCCGTAAAGGCCCCCTTCTTTTCCCGAAGGGCAATGATGTCAGCTGCCCGTTTTTCACCGATCCCGGGGAGACTCATCAGTTCTGCCCGGTCCGCGCTGTTCAGATCGATCAGCACCCGTTCCTCAGCCAAAGGCGTCAGTGTCGGCCGGATCTCCCCGAGTGTCGGAATGATCACGGTTTCGCCGTCATCGATCCATTTGGCCAGATGCGCATTTTCCGCATCCGCGTTTTCAACGAGACCGCCGGCCATTTCCACGGCCTCTTCGATCCGTACCGGACTACCCGCGGAATAATACCCCGGCGTACGGACCGCCCCGAATATGCCGAACCTGCTTTCAGCCTGCCCGCTGCCTGGTGTGATCACGATCTCTGTCGGACGCTCCGGATCAACGATCAGCAGCACGAACCCAACAGTAATGATGACCAGCAGAACGATAACGGCAAGCTTCGGCAGTCCTTCCATTGATCAGTTGTGTTCTGCGGCGGCAGGAGCCGTCGCAGTTTTCTGCTCGACTGCCCTTCCTTCTTCAAGCGCAAGCATCATTTCAAAGGAGGAAAGCGCCACCTCCAGCATCGAATCATCCGGCTCTGCGGTCGTAATGTTCTGGACAGCAAGATTCGGTTTCACCAGGATCTTCACCACCGGGTTATCAAGGTGCCGTGCAGTGAAGAAAATGAATTCATAAGAAACACCGGCGATCACGGGAATCAGCAGCAGACGGCTCAGCAGTCTGGACAGAAGCGTCCTGGTAAAGGGCCCGATGATAATAAACAGGACCACGGAAATAATGACAACGGTCACCATAAACGCAGTACCGCAGCGGGGATGCTGGCGGGACTGTTTTCTCGCGTTTTCCACGGTCATTTCAAGACCGCTTTCATAGCAGTTGATCGTTTTATGCTCCGCTCCGTGATAACGGAAGACCCGCTTGATATCTTCCATCCGGGAAACCGCGAGCATATAGGCGATAACGACGGCAAGCCGGAAGAGACCTTCCAGTGCATTGGAGACCCACATCGAAGCGTGCAGATGGTCCTCAACCAGCTTTCCGATCCAGGCGGGGCCTACGAAAAACAGGACCGCGGCCAGCGCGAAAGCGATGATCATCGTGATGACCATTTCCACCGGGGTGATCTTTTCATCCTCACCGGTCTGCATATTCGCGGAGATCGACAGATATTTCATGCCGAGTCCGAGAGAATCCCAAAGAGAGATCAGTCCGCGCAGGAACGGGATCTTGCGGATATTGGTTTTGTAGATTCCGGAAAGTTCTTCAGTAACCGTTTCGATCGTTCCGTCCGGTTTCCGGAAGGACGCCGCGAGGTATTTTTTCCCCCGCATCAGCACACCTTCGATGAGTGCCTGACCGCCGTAAGACGGTAATGATTTTTCAGCCATAATAAAAATAATCTCCTGCTATCATTATATTCGAATTTTTGGTTTAATTACTCCTCCCGGCGAATTTTGATAAAAAATAAATAAACCATTCTTTTTATTGTATAATCCAGATTGAAATGGAGTACCGAACGTGACGAAGACCGTTTTCAACTGTATCCGATGCTTTTTCCTGCTGATCCTCATCTTTTCACTCGGCATGATCCTCGTTTACCTGATCCCGAATGAAGCGCTGGAACCGCAGTATTCCAAATCGCTTGCCCAGATCGAAAAAGAAGATCTCTACGCGAATCTTTTGTTCAATTCGGACGCTTCGATCATGGACAATTTCATGGACACGCTCATGATCAGCACCTGCAGGGTCAGCAGCGAATACGGCAGCCTGCTTCAGGCCGCCGCGGATAACAACGGTTACCCGCGCTACTGGAACGGATACCTGCTTACGCTCCGCCCGATCCTCACACAATTCTCTTACCAGCAGACCCGCTATATCAATATGTTTCTGCTGATCACCGCGTTCTGCTTCTGCTTCTCGGCGATCCACAGGGAATTCTCATGGATCATGGCGCTGGGCTTCGCGGTGTCGGTCATCATGTGCTTTTTCGTGCTGATCAGCGAATCCTTCCAGTACTTCACTGTCTTCATGATCCTTTTCGCGGTCCTGCTCGTTATTCTTTACGTTCCTTCCTTCCGGAAACCGGAAAAGGCAGCCGTACTGCTCTTTGCCGCCGGAATGATCACTAACTTTTTTGACATGCTGACGGCTCCGCTGCTGACACTCGGAATGCCGCTGGTCATCCTGATCAATTTTTATTGCCGGGACAGCGGATTTCTTTCGTCTCTCCTGCAGACGGTCCTGCAGTCCGCTGCCTGGGGTGCCGGATATGCCTTATGCTGGGTCTCCAAATGGACGATCGGGACAGCGGTCCTGGGAAAAAATATCTTTGAAGACGCACTGACGACCGCGAGATTCCGGGTGGAAGGCTCGGAGAACTACCCACTGGACCGCGGACTGATGTTCCGCCAGAACTTTGAGACCTACTTCTTCGCCAAGGGCCATAAGCCCTTCCTGGTGATCGTGCTGATCCTCGCCGTACTTCTTTTCCTGCTCATCCGCTCCCACAAAAAAGACTGGGGCCGAAGTTTCGCCCTGATGGGACTGATCGCACTCTTCCCGTATATCTGGTATTTCGTCTTCGCGAACCACTCCCAGCTGCACTACTTTTATACCTACCGGATCCAGGCCATCACCCTCTTCGCGGTCTTTGCCGCTTTTGAAAACGCCATCAGCCGGCGTCTGGCCGTACAGTAAACAGGCTCAGGCCCTCCCCGGATCGCGCAGATCTTCCAAAGCGGACTGCAGCTCCGCTTCGAATTCAGCGGTCAGCCGCTGTGTCACCGGTCCCGGAACGTTCATCCTTGTACTGATCCCGTCAATGGAGCGCACCGGCAGGATCGAACGGCTGGTGCTGGAAATAAATGCCTCGTCCAGTTCGGGGATCTCGGTGATCCGCACCGGCCGGAACACCACCGGGATCTCCAGCTTTTTTGCGATCCGCAGGATGAAATCCCGCGTGGTACCGGAAAGGACTCCCTCTTCAGCCGTATAGACTGTCCCGCCGGTCACACCGTAAAAGTTACTGCTCAGCCCTTCAAGGATATCCCCCTCCGCTGTGACCATCAGGAATTCATCACATTTTTCACCGCCCGTTTTCCGCAGGTCCGCTGCCCGGCTGAGGAAACTGCTGAGCTTCGCTTTCGGATTGTCCCGATGAGCCTCAACGGTCCGGCAAACGATTCCTTCCCGATATGCGGCTGCGGCAGGTGTCTCCAGCTTTTCCATCGCGATATAGAGGGTCCCGGGCTCCTTTTCATGATCGACCGTGACCCGGACCCGCTTTTCTCCCTCATCTGAAGCCGCGATCAGCCCGGAAAGGATCGCTTTCAGGTTCTCCCGGTCAAGGCAGATCCTGTGCCCCGCCAGCGCTGAGGTTTCCTCAAGGCGGTCAAAATGTTTCGTCAGCCGCAGTACCCCGAAGCGTCCGTATGTACGAAATGTCGTATAGGCACCGATTGGCGTATACTGCGAAGCGGACTGAATATCCGCAGTCCCGTATCCCATCGGCAGCGCTGCACCATTTTCGATCTTCCAGAAATGTTCCTGTTCCACAGGTTTCTCCTTCCCGGCGTTTTTCAGGTCTTCCGCCGTATCAATATCCCGCAGGATCCCCGGATCCTCCACTGCCGCCGCGTGATACCCCACCGTTTCCAGCAGCTTCCGTCCGCCCGTGTCGCCCTCCGTCAGTTCGAGCAGGAGCGCGTAACGGGACGACGGAACCACAATCGGATTCCCTCTCCGTCCGTGGTATTCGGGAACGATCACTTCCTCCGGGAATTCATCTGATACACGCAATATCGACCGCAATGTCTCACTCTGAATGAACGGCTGATCTCCCAGCAGCATGCAGGCGCGGTCCGAAGTGTTCTCCACAGCCCGTACACCTGCCGCGAGTGAAGTCGACTGCCCCTTTTCCCACTCAGGATTCATGACAATGCGGACGGGGAGTCCTTCCAAAGCGGCACGCATTTCGGCGGCATGGGCCCCGATCACGGCAACCACCTCATTAAACCCCGCCGAAATCACCGCGTCCAGTGTCCGGCGGATCACCGGGACCCCGTCGATTTCAGCGAGCAGTTTATAGCGGTCACCGCTGAAGCGGCTCCCTTTTCCGGCAGCCTGTATCACGGCAGCAGTTCTCATTTTCACCTCAAAACAGACAAACAGCGGCCCGGCGACCGGGCCGCTGTTTATTATCGTCCGAATCGGACGTTTATGCTTCGTAAGCCCTGATCAGATCCTTCAGCCTTGCATCCGGGATCTCATCCAGCGTGCACTCGCAGACCGCGCCTTCCCAGCGGATGGCATAGCGGCCGCCGCCCAGGTTGGCAAACCCGGCATTCGTGCTGTCATCCAGCGCGGCACGATCGGTAAAGACCGTGACCTTATCGCGGAACGGCTTTCCTTCGTACGGGCAGAACACAGCACAGTTGCCGCATTCGTTGCAGATGCTGTCGATATGGATCACCTGCAGCTTCCCGTTGACCTTCAGGAATTCGTTGCAGCGGTTCGGGCAGGATTCCACGCACATGCCGCAGAGTCCGCCGCATTCCAGACAGCGGGTAGCCTCATTGCCGCTGAAAGCAGGATCCAGCACGGCCCGTTTGCTCAGCCCGTCATATTCCGAATTCAGCGCACTGAACGCGGAGCAGTCCGCACCGCAGAGTTCCTTCACGGCAG
>CADBKS010000098.1:10337-13001 GCA_902795255.1 uncultured Chloroflexota bacterium | reverse complement strand
CCAGCTTTTTGCCCAGGCTTTACACCTATTTAATAATAAAGAACGATTCTGGCTGAACGATGAGGAGATTGAGCAGCTACTCGAGGAGAATGAGCCCTTCGAAATGGCTGTGATATTGTTACCGATACCCAGATGGCGAAAGCCGGGATCAATAAACGGATCCTGGAAAGCCTGGGCGGAACGGTCCACTGCTTTATGTCAGACCCGGATGTTGCGGAAACAGCAAAGGCAAGAGGTGTTACGCGCGCGATAATTTCAATGGAAAAAGCCGCAAATATCTCCAAACAGTGCATATTCGCGATCGGGAATGCTCCGACCGCACTCATCGCTCTGAAAAAACTGATCGATGAAGGGGTCCTGCATCCAGCCCTTGTGATCGGTGTCCCGGTCGGGTTTGTCAATGTTGTCGAAAGCAAGGAACTGATCATCGGGATGGACATCCCCTATATTGTTGCCCGCGGAAGAAAAGGCGGAAGTGCTGTCGCTGCAGCGATCTGTAATGCCATGCTGTATCAGATCAAGAGGAACTGATGGACCGGTTCGTGATCAAAGACGGAAAACAGCTCCGGACCGGCTGGACCACCGGTTCCTGCGCAGCCGCGGCCGCCAAGGCTGCCGCATGGCTGCTGATGACCGGTGAAATAAAGGAAAAAATCTGTCTGATCACACCAAACGGGACCCGGCTGGAGCTTCCCGTTGAAGCTGCCCGGCAGGAAACCGGTTCCGCAGTCTGTGCTGTCCGGAAAGACAGCGGGGATGACCCGGACATTACCAACGGAACGCTGATCTTTGCGGCTGTTTCTTATGCGGAAACGACGGGGATCACGATCGATGGGGGCAAAGGGGTCGGCAGGGTCACAAAGCCGGGGCTGGATCAGCCTGTCGGAGCAGCTGCGATCAATTCGGTCCCGCGGAAGATGATCCGGGAAGCGGTTGAAGAAGTCTGCCGCCTGACTGATCACAGTGGCGGACTTACTGTCATCATTTCTGTTCCGGATGGTGAAGCGCTTGCACGGAAAACCTTCAATCCGAGGCTGGGTATCATCGGAGGAATATCGATCCTCGGCACCAGCGGGATCGTTGAACCCATGAGCGAACAGGCGCTGATCGATACGATCCGGATCGAACTACGCCAGCGCCGCCTGAGCGGTGCATCTTACGCGCTGCTGACGCCCGGAAACTACGGTATGGATTTTATCCGCGGCAATATCACCATCGCGCCGGAAAAACCGGTAATGGTCTCCAATTTCATCGGGGAATCGCTGGACTGCTGCAGAGAGTTCGGTTACAAAGGCGTTCTGCTCATCGGGCATATCGGCAAACTGGTGAAAATTGCCGGAAATATGATGAATACCCATTCCCGATACGGAGACTGCCGGATGGAGATTTTGGCTGCTTATGCAGGTGCAGCCGGGCTGTCTGCAGAAGGAATCGGCGCAATTCTGGAATGCGTCACATGCGATGAGGCTGTACGCATCCTGAAAGAAAATAACTGTTTTGAAAGAACCATGGAGCGTCTGGTACGGAATATTGCCCGGAACATGGATCACAGGATCGGCAATACTGCCGAGACCGGTGCCATCCTTTTTTCAAAAGAATATGGTTTGCTATGTGAGACTGACAATGCAGGTGCTTTGCTCGGTCACATTACGGAGGAATAACGCATGATACATTTTGTCGGAGCCGGGAGCGGAGCTGCTGACCTGATCACTGTCCGCGGTGCGAAACTGCTGCAAGAGGCGGATGTGGTGATTTACGCCGGTTCACTCGTTAATCCGGAATTGCTGAAATATACAAAAGCCGGATGCACGATCCACAACAGTGCCGTTATGACGCTCGAGGAAGTCATAGCGGTCATGGAAAACGCCGAGAAGAAAGGGCTTATGACTGTCCGTCTGCATACGGGAGATTCCTCCATCTACGGGGCTGTCCGCGAACAATTCGATGAGCTGTATAAACGCGGGATCGAATTCGATGTATGCCCGGGTGTCAGTTCCTTTTGCGGGGCAGCGGCTTCGCTCAGAACGGAGTATACATTACCGGATGTCAGCCAGACGGTGATCATCACCCGTGAATCGGGCCGTACCGCTGTGCCTGAGAAAGAGTCCATCGCTTCCCTTGCCGCGCATCGGGCAACAATGATCCTCTTCCTGAGTACTTCCCTGAGTGATAAACTCCAACAGGATCTGCTGGCAGGCGGTTATCCGGAAGATACACCTGCTGCGGTCGTCTATAAAGCGACCTGGCCGGATGAGCGAATCTTCCGCTGCACTGTCGGTACGCTCCATCAGACCATTGCAGACAATGCGCTGACAAAAACCGCACTAATCATCGTCGGGGACTGCATGGGCGACCGCTATCTTCGTTCCATGCTTTATCATCCGGGTTTTTCAACCGAATTCCGTGAGGCATCCGAATGAATGTATCGCTCTTTGTTTACAGCACAAGAGGGCTGCGTACTGCGGAGCAGGTCCGGGATCTTTTTCGGAATGATACGGTCCGTGCCTTTATGCCCGCCAGATCGTGTACGGCCGGTTTTGATCCGCTGCCGGTACCATCTGCTGCGTGCTATGAACATCAGTTTGAATTTTCGGATGTCATGATATTCATCGGGGCATGCGGGATCGCAGTCCGTGAGATCGCTCCGTATATCCGTGATAAGAG